>JAITST010000206.1 GCA_031287585.1 Planctomycetaceae bacterium
AAACGCGGATGGCAAACATGGTTGACGAACCTGTCTTGGGGTAATTCTGACATGCCGAAATCCCGGCACATGCTTCTTCGGCAATTGCCGCGAGAATCTTGACAACGCAATTGCTGGAACTAATACCTAGGCCGTGTGTAAAAGAAGAATCTTTCACTTCACATAATACCATATCATTGATTGAAGCGGTTATTTTGTCTTCGTTCATAGAGAGCGTTAAGGTATGCCAGTTTCCCGACGCTATCGAATCCGTTTGTCCAGAAGATAATACCTTGCCTGAAGCCCTCAACCTCCAATGCCCCGATGACTTCAAATTGAAATAATAAGCATCGCCCGGCTTGTGCGAACGATGAAGTTCAGAGGCTCTTCCGCAGATAAAAACTTCACTATCGGGTTCAACAAAGTAAAAATCTGTTTTCACGGAGTAATTTGTCCACGCAACATCCCCGATGACAGTTTGATTAAATACTGCCCCTTCCCATTCAACACAGGGACGAGTAATAACCTGGCGCAAACATTTCCCTTTTTTATCTTCTCTTTTCGCCACTTCAAAAGCACCGCCTTGGTCGGAAAAGTATCGAGGAGTTCCATTTATCTTTTCATTCTCAAAATCTGCGAAATAAGGAAATGGAAATGGTTTGGATTTCGGAATTATGGTGTTTCCTTTCATTTGACCTTTCTCCGTTGAAACCGTGTATAACGATTTGGGCGATAAGAGAATAGTGAAAGTATTATCGTTCGATTCAATATCCTTTTCCTGTACGAAAACGTCGCCTTCTATTGTCGTTCGCCAAACATTGAGATTCTTAAAGCCGGTATTCTTCAACTGAAATGTTACTTCTTGAGGTTCTTTCGCATCCGCCGTTTCAATGATAATACTAAAATGTTCGTTTTTTGAATCGGAAGACAATGTTACATAAGAACCCTCTTTATCTAAATATCCGCAACCGTCATCAATATATGTCCAACCGGGATTTACAAATTGCGTCGTGTGAGCAACCGCCCATATTGCGGGCTGTACCTCGTAATATCCCGACCACGGCGTATTTGCTTTCATCAATCCTGAATTGGGAAGTGTCAGATTGTCAAAATAAGACGTAATCAAACTCCAAGTAATTGTTTTGGTCATCTTTCCTTCAATGTAATCGCGGTTATAGAGTTTTGCCAATTCGGCAAAACCTTTCCAATCACCCCGCCACGGACCGCCTTCACTGTTCCAGAGAGGAATCTCTATCTGCTGCAATCGTTCAGGGCTTTTATAGGCGGCGGCACGCTCAATGTAATGGTCTCCTATCACATTCACGGAAGCCATCAGGTCTTGGTCTTGCAACATTGCATCTCCTATCTGCCAGACATTACGATTCCCCCAGCCATCTAGGTCGGCTGCAACGATTTGGATATGTGATAACGACTCTTGGTCCAATTTTTTCCGAAATCTCTTGATATATTCAGCGTCATACATACGCTCATTCCATATCCCGACATAATCAATGTCCAGATTGTGATATTTTTTTGCTCCATTGATAAAATGGATTTGGTAATTGATATTATCATCCGAATAAAACTTACCATCGCCAATCCATCCCGGCACACCCCATTCCAGAATGTCCAGTTTTATATCAGGATTCCGTTTTTTTGCCTCTTTCATTAACCACCACTCATACCCTCTGTCAAAATAACGCGGTTGAGGATTCATAAATTCATCTTTTGTTCTTGCGTGAGAAGGTTCTGTGCCGGGACCGGAGTTCACATCGCCGCCAATCTCAATTTTGAGATGCTGTATGTTTGCCCCGAATTTCGGCTTGAACAAATAATCCAAAATGTCGCTGCGATATGGCTCTTCGTACTCTATCAATAAACGGGATGAAGCACCGGCACTCAATGCACCCAGTCCTTCATAAATCCGTCCTTTTTTCGACAAGTCGATACCGATAAATTGTTGCGATCCGATAGGTTTGAATTGGCTGTTGCTGGTCGGCAGATTGTCAATCGGCTGCGCCGCTGCGGCGGAGACAAGAACGGTAACAATAAGGGAAAGTAAAAAGAGAGATAGTGATGTCGCCTTGTACATTTTTCTGATGGCTGGTTATTTCAAGATTTGCGAGAGAATTCAAACGCCAGGCGGCATTGTACTCGTTGCCTGTCGATTGGTCAACTGGTCAAGCAAATATCAAAAGCAGATATACCCTTCGCACTCTAATTTGGGCTTTTATCCCCTAACGACTTCAGGCAACCTCTAATAATACCGAATTTTATCAAAAAAATCGTTTTGGTAGAAGCGGCGAGTAGCGAGTTACGAGTATTCTACTTTTCTCCCGTCTCAAAACAACACGGTCAAGGCACATCAAAATTCTTTTTCATATTTTGCGAGCAATCCTTTGGCAATCGAAGTTACGTTGCCTCCGCTTGGTTTCGCCGGAAACGTTTCGGTGTTCTTGCCCCACACTTTTTGAAACGTCAGAAGTTCCTGCTCAAACGCTTTCGCATCCCAAGCAGTAGTTTCCGCAAGCGACTTGTCCAATGCCTGATAAAACAAGTTCCAACGTTCGGCATAATAACTGCGG
>JAITST010000209.1 GCA_031287585.1 Planctomycetaceae bacterium
GTATTGCCGGTTTTTTGCGAGGCGGCAATCAAACGGGGACGGTAAACGTCGCAGACGGCAACGGGTTGTGCCGTTCCCGCTGCCTTGAATTTGTTGATAATGTCAAGGTGTGCGCCGCACCGTCCGCCGACTCCGATAAAGCCGACACCGATACGGTCATTCGCACCTTTTGATTCGTCCGCAATAACATACGGAGCCGCCAGCACCGCCGCAACGGTACCAGACGTAGTTTGTAAAAATTGTCGTCGTGATGGTTCTGTCATGGTATTAACCTTTCAGTTAGAGGAAAAAAAAGTAATCACCGTTTGCACGGTGGGTTTAGTTTATCGTAGTATTTCACTTCGTCGCCGCGTATTCCTTAAACGTTTTCTCAATCACGTCTTTGGTTGCTTCACCGTCCCAGACCGCTACTTGAAAACGAAACGTTCGCGATTCGTTCTTTTCTATTGTCACCGGTTCACGATGTAAGTTTAGCGAGATTCCAAGATACGCGAATGATTTACCCGCGTCGCCCATCGTGAACGCTAACGTTGGAATTGAGTTTGTCGGATGTCCGAATATCGCTACTGTTACCAGCTCGCCGTTTAGTTTTGAAGTATATGCCATCCAACGGCACTTCGTCAGACGTTCGTCGCGGCGAATTGCTTCGACTTGCTGGTCAGCGTCACTGAAAAACCGCCCGTCCTTGTCCATTGATTTATCGAACCGCATACCAAGTCCGTAGTAGTAATGACTGCTCTTATCGAGATTCGCTGTTTGCTCAGGCGACGGCGGGGACAACTTACTCTGCCAATTTAACAACGTTACCTTCTCTCCATTCGTTACGGAAATTTCACGAACTTCTTTCAGTATCGTTTTACCGTCGAAAGTATTCCAATCAAGATTTGTTGTGAGCAAATTTGCTTGTTTGTTGATTGAAGTTGTAATTTCCTTTCCGAATTTGTTACCATTCTCTTCCCAAAAATTGTTACCGTTTACCGCAATCGCAAACATTAAACCGTGATGATGAACGTGGTCATAAGGGGAATCGCGTAAAATGTTTCGCCCGCTCGGTGTACAGAGAGTTTTAACGTATGGTTTGACCACTCGCTCGTACTTATACTCCGCGACATTTCCGTTATCACCAATGTTTAACCAAACACTCGTCTTCGGCGGCTCGACAACCAATTCGTTCGGCAACACCTGACAAAGTTTGTCACCAGCCAAAACGAACAACGAATGTCCATTGCCGTCGGTGTTTGTTCGCGTGATAATACTCGCCGCGTTTGATTGCGTTGTCGCGATTTCACGCCAAGTTTTTGTTTCACGGTCGTATGCCGCCGGTTTACCTTGTAAATTCAACACGTAAAGCGTAGCGAGACCATTACCGTTTTTACCAAACGTCACGCATTTCGCCTTCTGTTGTAAATCTTCGACTCCGCCGTTTTGAGCAAGCAGAACGTTACCGTCCTTGTCGAGTAAAATAACTTCATCACCAGCCGACGCGGTCACGTTGCCCATCAATGCCGCAACAATGTTTTTTCCTTCGACTACTTTTGAATACGACAACCACTTCGGCGAGAAACTATAAACGTTACCCGAAGTAACTACGACGAAATCGTCTATCTGATTCTGCGGCTTTAACTTACCTGACGCGGCTTGCGAAAACTCACCGGTCAAACCAATCCAGCCCTTATTCATTATGTCTCGTGTCCAGCGAAACGTATCGGAGGCGAATGTGCAAACAAAAACCGACGGGAACGATTCTTCGGTAGAAAAAACACCTGTTGTGAACGTTTTGACGTTACTGCCAAGCGGTCCTAACAACTTTTTAGTTTTGAAACTGTAAATGTTCAATCCCTTTATATCGTCGTCCAAATACAACAATTGGTCGCTGCCTTCACCGAGCAGGTCGTCAGCGGATACCGCGAATACTTTAGTTGACGGCAAACCGCTAACTATTGTTTTACCGTCAAACGCCTGCAACGTCCCGTCCCCGCCAATCCACGCGACACCAAATGAACCGGCGGTCATTGTGTTGTTCGTATTTTGAACGTTGTTTGTTGGAACGTATGGAGGTATTGGTTGACGTAAAACATTCGCACCGGGTGTTACCGTTTTTATATTTGGTGTCAGATCGGTTTTCAGTTCGCCGGTTGCGGCTTTTATTAGTTGCAGAACTAACTGCATATTTTCGGCGTTTTGCCAGTAGTTGTCGAAGTGTCCGAACGCGGAGTAGAATACCCTGCCTTTATCTTCGGTGCGTCCCCAAACAATCGGGAAACGCGGGCGGTCATACATCACACCTTCCATACCAGCAGTTTCCAATAACGCAAAGATGTGAATATCGTCGGCGAAATTTTTATGGCAATACCACTCTTCAAATGTTTTGAAACTTTTTCCCTTCGCTGTGAGGAAGGGAAGGGATGACGGTTCAACAATCGTGACTACCGCATCTTGCGGTTTACCGTGAATAGTAAACTCAGCACCGATGAACTTGGTGTAGCCGGTAATTTTTTCAGGTACTGTTGGTTCGTAAGGTGAACCGCCGGAACGATTAGAATCGGTAGCGGGATGTAAGCCGACAAATCCTTTTCCGGCGCGAACTGCGTTACGGAGATTCTGCCAGCCCTTTTCAGTCAGCGCCCATTCTGGATGCTGTTTTGAACCTTGTGAAAGTTCACCGCTAGTTTGAAATACAAACGCATCATACCCGCTCAAGTCGCCATCGAATACCGAACCGTCTTTGGTACAAACGACTTCAATACCAGCCGGTTTACAAACGTTGGTAATAGCAACGTCTGATACTGACGGCTTACCATCAACAACTTTGACGGCAGTATGTTCAAAGCCAGCGGAATTAGAAAAGTAAAGAACTTTAGCCGCATCACAATAAGAGGTTACGATGAGGATTAGGATAACTGATAAATATGTTTTCATAATGCTGTTCAAGGGAAAAAAGGTTTTTAATAGTTTAACGAAGGAACAAAAATTACCACATTGCAACTCGCTGACTTTTTTGTTGTTCCACGAGTTACAATATGATTCTATCAATCTCAAACGAGTTTCCGCAAATGGTCAATGCTGCGTGCCGCTTGTTCGACGGTTCCGCATTCAACGCTGAACACAATGTCCTGCGGTAACGTCTTACAAATCGCAATGACCTTTGCCCAATCAATTACGCCGTCACCACAAGCACAACCGACTGGCGTACCGGTTACGTTTCCACGTTCGGCATCGGATTGTTTAACTGAAATGTCTTTGGCGTGGAGGTGGACGAGTTTCCCTTTAATCTTTTCGAGCCAGACGTAAGGGTCTTGACCAGCGAGGTAAGAATTTCCTGTATCGAAATTCGCTCCGACAGCGGACGAACCGGCAAGGGCAATAATTTGGTCGAACAAGTCCGGCTTCACTGTGTATTGCTGATGCGGTTCTATTCCGATTTTGATATTTCGGGCTTCGGCAAGGATAGACGCTTCTTTGAGGACGTACTTCATAAACGCAAAGTCCTCCGCCTGCGTTGACCATTCCGATTTAGGACCTTCGTCGGTACAAACAACAGCGGCACCACATTCTGCGGCGAAACGAACTGCTTGTTTCAAATAATCGGTCGAAGCGTCCGGTTTGCAAAGCGGGCAGTGTGCCGAAAGTGCGGACGGTTTAATGTGGTGTTTTTCGCAGGCACGGCGAATACGATAGGGGTCGTCCCACATCGAAACGCTATGAAAGTAACCAGCTTCGCTGAGCAATTCGCGTCCCCAATGAACCATCGGTTCGACAAACTGATAACCAAGTTCTGCCGCTTTCGCAACGCCCCATTCAAAAGATTTGTCCTCGCTGCGGACAAATTCCATATTAACACCGATCAATACTTTTCCCATAATTTATCTCCTTTATGAGTTTGAAGTTGTTTTTGTACCGAACACGGCAAAAATAGCCCGTGAACGGTTACGTAAAATGTAAACGTGTCCAATTGACAGGCATCATTCTAAACTATAATTTATACCGTGTCGTTCAAAATCCGGCAGGTGTCAAATTTTATACGCGATTCGTTAAATACGTTATGAGCGAACGGCTACAAAAATAGTCCGTGAACAGTTACGCAAAATGTAAACGTGTCCAATCGACGGGCATCATTGTAAACTATAATTTATACCGTGTCGTTCAAGATCCGGCAGGTGTCAAATTTTATACGCGACTCTAGACTTTCGGATAACAGAATCCCGACAGGGGTTATCCCTGCAAAATCTTCAGCGGTAAAACCTGACTCAATACCAGTACGACGAGCAGACCGGAAAGACCGAGGAAAACGAGGGCAATTGTCCATGTTTTTAAGGCGTCAGTTTCTTTAATTCCGCCCATTCGGCAGAATATCCAGAAGCCGCTGTCGTTCATCCAACCGGTTACGCAGGAACCGAGACCAATCGTTACAGCAAGATACGCTAAATGAAACGGTAATTGCACGGCATTTTCTCCGCTCACGATTCCGGCGAAAATGCCGGAAGCCGTTATCATCGCCACTGTGCTGGAGCCCTGCGCTATTTTAATCGTTGCCGTAACGAAAAACGCCAGCAAAAGCAGCGCGGTTCCCGTCATCGCCGCTTCACCTTGAAAGAGTTGTTCGATTCGTTCGCCGATCTTGGCATTACGCAACATTTCGCCGAACGTTCCGCCCGCCGCCGTAATCAGAACAATCATTCCCGCACTGAGAATTGCCGTTTCAACGCGGTTACTGAGTTCCTGAAACGACAATTTTCGAACGACAAATAAAACCGTCATGCTAATCACGGCGGCAACGATCAGCGCAAAACGCGGATCGCCCAAAAGCCGGAATAGATTCCTAACGACAAGCCAATCGGCGCTCCAAACAAGCGTTTTCGATTTTTCGAGCATTTCGAGCAACGCTTGAATCGAAATAAACAAGACTGGAAAAAGAATCGGCGCGAACGACCAGAACAAAGACGGTGAAGCAGCCGGTTCAAAGTGTTTCGATTTAATGTTGTCAATGATTTCGTCTTCGAATTCGATTTTGGGATTCGGCAACAACCGGTTCATCACATAAGCGATACCGAGAGCAAACGGAGCCGTCAGCGCGGCGACCAAAAGGGCGACGATGAGCAGCGTTCCCAAGGGGATTCTCAGAGTTTCCGCGGTGATGACCGGCGCCGGAGCGGGCGGCGTCAGCGTGTGTGTCAGCGTTGCACCGAGTCCGATGGCGAGAAGATAAAGAATATAATTTTTCTTCATCGCCTTGTACAATGACCGAGCTATCGGAACGAGAAGATAGAATGTCGTATCGTAAAAAATCGGAATCGATAAGATGAATCCGCTGCTGAGCAATGCCGCCGGAATCAGTTTTTCGCCGAAAAGCCGCCGCAGTGCTGTAACGATCCGGTCAGCGCTGCCGCTGTCGAGCATACATTTTCCGATGATGGCGCCCATTGCGATAAGGATTCCGATGTTTCCGGCAGTTTTACCAAACGCCGAACAAAGAGCCTTGATATTATCGTCCCAAAATTGACCGGGTTGCAGCGGCGTCAGAAAACTAACGACCATTGCCGCCGCAAGGAGCGCAAGAAAAGCATTGACCCGCAACACGACAATCAGTCCGATGGCTGTTAAGATTCCAAAAAAAAGAATAAAAAGCGGATCAGTAAACATAAAACTCTCCACACTATAAATTAACCGAACACAGTTGAAATTTGCTCATATTGTAAAACAGTAAAAATAACTCAAACCTACCTTATACATTACCGCATTTACAACTTTGAGCATTTTACATTAAATTTTGTCAAAAGAAAACATCTCCGTCCGTAAGAAGATTACATTGATTGGTTATGTTGCGCACGGTGGACACGGAGAGCGACTTTACAATCTGCGCGTATCCCCTGTTGACAATAAAAAAATAAATTCATAGAATTGTAAAGACTCGGCGCGGTGCCGAAAAATTTTTAACTACAAGGAAAACTTTATCGAATAAAAGTTTCGTAATAATAATCAGACGAATGCGTTAGCGTTCAGTTGTTTTCAGGCAATTTACCACCTTGAATCGTAAGATTCTTGTCATAGAGGCAACATTGTGTGTGACGCTCCCTTAATAGGGAGTGCCAGCCGGTGTTGGTCTATGAACTCCGTGGTAAGAGTGCCTGATACAATAACGGATATTGGCACTCTTTCTTTTTTGTTCTTGAAGGATTGCCGTAATATCTGTAAACGGCTAGACTTTATTCTCTGCAAACGTTGTTATCCCGATGAATTCCAGATTTTTTGAAATAGAGAACGAAATAGATACCCATTTACAAGCGATTTTTGCCCTACAAACGGAAAAGCAAACGCTCATTCAATCGTCGTTCTTTGGCAAAGAAAATGAAGTATCGCTATCTTTCGATGATAACGTCCGAACAATCCGCTGGAACTGCGGTTCCGTACGGCTATCTCCAAAACCGTATCTGTTTATAAAAATACTCTGGAACGCTCCTCAACATAGAGCGAAGATTGAAACAATCGAACAAAAAGTTTGGAAACGGAAGAAAGGGGATAAAAAAGAAGTTACAATTAAGACAAAAATCGGAATCAAGAAAGTTACAATAAAATCGAAATTTGTTCCCAAAGGAACTCTATTTTCGTTAGTTTGCCGATTGCAAAAGGCATTAAAAAATAGCCGTTTCCCTTATAAAATTCTGTCGCTAAAAAATTTTTCTACGCAGGAAACAAGGGGCTTCGCCCTAAAATGCAATGACGTTGCAAAGAAAATGCAAACGATAACGAAAACGAGAATGGTACAATGATGTACAACATTTGATTGCTCAAACTGTAAAAGGGAATGAGAGATAAATGGTGTTGCGCATGGAGGCACTGAGGTCACAGAGGGAAAAAATTTGTTGTCTTCGTCGTTTTGCTATCATAGTCATTCTCCGTGTCCACCGTGCCTCCGTGCGCAAAATAATCAATCAACTTGTTATGTTCATTTACAGTTTATCATCACCAACATTTTTGATTACGGTTAGGCCGTGATTCATATATTTACATGGCTATAAATATGAAAAATAACATAAAGAAATCAACACTGATGAAGACCTTGCTGATGAAAACATTTGACACCGCCAAAAAGGCGGTTTTGCCGTTTGCAATGGTTGCGGCAATGGCGACTTCGGCAGAGGCTCAAAGTCAGTGGGAATGGAATCCGCCCCCTTATACAAACGCATTTTCAACAAATCCATCAAGAATGTCAAAAAAAGAAACAATGATATTGCAAGAAGTATTTAATAAATATGACCCTAAATTATCAAATGTAGATAAGCTTGCGCGTGTACAATATGAAAACATTTACGAAGATATGGCGGATAATCTCATTTATGATCTTCAAGATGGTCGGTATATAAATCATTTTTTACTCCGGAATGCCCCACCGGTTGCATACAAAAATGAAGTTGTTAAAATTTTAAAAGATAAGAAAACGGGTAGTTGTATGAATTTTGCATGTGCTTTAAGTACCGAATTTGACAAACTTAAAATAAATAATTGGATTTTAATGCTTGAACGAACGCCACCTAATGAAGGAGGTCATGCAGCAAATTTATTTGAAATCGGTAGCCAATTTTTCGTTGCTGATTTGACAATTGATACAGCTTACACAGATCGACCTTCGCCATCATCTCAGAAATTACACCCATATCTTACAATAGAACAATTTATGCAAAGAAAAGCACCCCAGAATTATAAATTTCACTATGCAGCCCGATTTGATGAAAAAAATATGGTATATAATAGAATACCATTAGATGCATTCATTGAGTTACACGACCGGTTAAAAAATGATGAGAAGTTCAGGGACGCATTTAACGAATACAACAGAACACACCCACGGCCGGGATATGAAAAGGAATTTGAAGAACAAAAGAAAAAGCAAGACGAAGCAGAAACAAAGCAACAAAGCGACAATCAAGAAACCCAGATTCAGCAGGTAAATCAACCAGAAAGGCCAACCCCATTGGGGTTTCGTAAACAAATCGAACAAATCGCAGGCGAATCAGCACAAGTTATCAAGATGGCAACAGCACCTTTTTTACCACAAACAACAGTTCCACCCATCCAGCAAGCCATTTTGAATTTACCATTATCAGAAACGACCAAGCAAATAAATACAAAGCCGAAATTTGAAAACGATTTAAGTTCCAACCGTTAACTTATAAGAAAACAAAAAGTCCGCATAAATGCGGACTTTTGACAACTTCTAAAAGCCCCGTTCTCCCGTTTAACAGGATACTAATTTTACGGGGGTCTGCTGTTTTAAGGAATAAAAAACCTTATTTTTACAAAGGGCAACTTCTAACAACCCATCAAATATAAAAATTTTTGACTCAAACGCTCCCCTCGTCCGAAAAGTTGACAAAATTTCAAAAATTGCGGCAATTTTCCCCGCTCATTATTCCAAAACCGCTTGAATTAGGCGGTTTTTACAGAATGCGGGCGCAGTATCTCCCTATTTTGCGCCGGTCAAGCAGACGCACCTGCACATATTGT
>JAITST010000409.1 GCA_031287585.1 Planctomycetaceae bacterium
AGAAAAACTGCAAAAACAGGATTTCTGGATATACGGAGAACCATCTCGTGGCGATGTTGATAAATGGTTGCTTTGGGAGGAATGTAAAAGTACCGACCCTTATTCCGGTGATACTATCAGTCCTGCGCAGATGTATGGAGATAATCTCCGATACGATGTTGAGCATATTTATCCGAAAGGGCTGGGCGGCGAAAATGCTTTTGTTAATAAAACGCTTTGCCGAGTTGATTTTAACCGCCAGATAAAACAAAGACGAACGCCGAAAGAATGTTTTGGCAAAACGCCATATTGGGCAGATATGGCAGCAAGGGCAAAAAAAATGTTCAGTGGCGAAAAGTTGGCACGGTTTTTGTCTGATAGTGTTCCTCTTGATTTTACAAATCGGATGTTAAACGACACCTCATACATTGCAACGGCGGCAGTCAAATACTTGTCAACGCTCTATGGTGGAACGGTCGAAAAGGGAATCCACAAGGACGGCAGTGGCAAGCAGCGAATTTTTGTTGTTCCAGGGCAAGCAACGGCACGGTTGCGGCGCATTTGGGGACTCAACGGGATTTTAGGACCCAATGCGTTGAAGAATCCCGATATTTTAACGGAGGAAAACCCGTCGCAAGCAGTTGGGGCTAACGTCCATAAAACAAAATACCGAGCCGACCATCGTCATCACGCGATTGATGCGTTTGTGATTGCCAACTGCACACCGGAAATCATTCAACGTTGGGCAGCCGAAGAAGAAAAGCGGGACTTTGCAAGAATCAAAAACAAAGAGCGGTATCGTCTTGACATTCCATCTCCTTACGGCGACTGTTTCCCGGTTGTGAGAGAAGTCGTGAAAACTATTATCGTTTCACACCGCGGCGACCATCGGATAAGCGGAGCATTGCACGATGAACAGCCAAAAAAATTATCCGATAAGGAATTTAAAATAGAGATTGCGGCGAATGAAAAGAAACAGAACCGTAAGAATAAACTGGTTTTCAAAAGCGGCGAAAATCATCACATTGAGGTTTTTGAAAGGCAAAGCAAGAAGGATAAGAAATCTATCGAATGGGATGTCGAAGTGGTTACATTTTACGATGTGTATCAACGAATGAGGTTCGTAAAACTCCAAGAAAAATACCGGAAGAAAGAAGTGAGTATTCCGCAGGAAAATCTGAAAGGAATTAAAGAAGGTAATAGAAAACCGGTAATTAGCCCTGATTGCCGCTTTGCACTGCACAAAGACGATTTTGTTAAGATTTACCGTAACAAAGAGGAAAAAGAAAACGATAAAGACGGCAAAAAAGGAGAATTATTTCGTGTTGTTGGAATTAATGGAGACGGACGTATTAAGATTCAACACCACCTTGATGCAAGAACGTGGAACCAATCAATGAACAATGAATATAAAGAAAGGTACCACGAAGGTAATTTAACAACGTTATCCACGTTGCAAGGTCGTCTTGCTCCGGTTTTCGTTGATGTATTAGGACGGATTCAACTACAAAACCACGCAGAGCAACCGTAGCGAACCGTTGCCACAACAAAACTGATCGCATTAATAAGTTTTCTGTTACAACCTGCACTTTCCAAATTTTGCTCTTGCAAAAAAGTGAGTGTTCGGTACAAGATGATAAGATGTAAGTGCAACCAAAAGCCCTTCACCCCGAACCCTCACTTTCGACAATGGATTGATACATTACGTCACTAACATATCAATCTATTTACAGTCTGATTTATCAAAAAATTTAATTGACATCGTTTTTCTGTATTGATACTGTATCAGTATTATCATTTTGCAAATTGTCATTCGTTTGTAATGTTTAACTGTTGAATGTTTGTCTCCACCCAACTACGTCATTCATATCAACAGATTATTCCACTGGCGGCTTCGCTTCTTTTGGTATTGCGTAGGCATCTTTCAGACTTTCGCCGCCGCTTAGCAGCCACAAGATTCCGCCGCGTTCTATTACTATATCGCGTCCGTCAACTGATAGCAGTGTGCCGCGAAACGAACCGGCTTCTATTTTTTGCCCTATTGTCGCTTTCGTTATGTTACCTGTTGTCCGGTCTGTTAGCCATACAAGCGGAGCGTCATCTATTCTTTGAATTGATGTTAGGTAAGTGTGGTCTGCCTTGTCTATACCACCGCGCGTGTGTTGTAACAAATTACGGTCTGCGATTAACCTATAAGTTGAAAACGGATTCGATGCCAACCGTTTTTGATAACCAGTCGGCAACTTGTCGGCTAACGGGAACAACGATGTTGGCGACGCGGGCGGTATAGTGATTGCGTCAATTGTCAGCGTCACGTCAACCAACTCCGAGTTTTCTACTGGCGTTATACTCATCATCGAAACACGTTGAAGGAACGGTGCCCAGTAGAACTGGTAGAGCAACAACGTAACCTGTTCGAGCGAGCCGCGTCCGCGAACTTGGAAACGATATTGATTACCAATACTAATTCTTGTCGGTGCGAGTGTTTCGACGGCGGGTTGTGATAGGTCACAAAACTTTACCAGTTCGAGCAACCAGAATTGATACTGCGAACGAGCGTCATTCGCTTGACGCGGTAACGAACGGGCATACAGCACTTGGCTCGCCGCGACAACTTGACGCATCGTTGCAAGGTTTCGTGTACCGAGTTCGATTTGTTGTTTGTACTCGTCAATTCGTTTCTGTTGCGTATCACGCGGCTCTTTGTACTGCGTCTTGTAAAGCCAACTCGCTCCGTACCACAAACCGGCTAGCAAACAAATCACGATTGGAATTATACTGCGTAGATTATTGTTGTTCATTTGTTGTCTCCGATTCTGATCGTGATTCAGGTTCAGTTTGTGTTTGAGGTGATGATGTTGGTTGTGGTGGCGGCGTTGATGGTTGCGGTACCGCCGTTTGATTAGTTTGTTTCGGTTGCGGTGGTGTTTGTGGTAACGTTGGCAACGGTGCTGGTTGAACGGGGTTGTTCGATTCCTCTTGTAATTCTTTTGGTAACGCATACAAGTACGTTTGCGGATATTGCCGCCGGAAACAGTATATCGTCGTCGTGAACAGCCAAGGATAGCCACCGCCCGCAGGATTACGTGTCGGAACCGGCAACACCATCCGATGATAACGTCCATTCTGCAACTTCGCCTGCAAAACCTGCAACACCGACGTATCACGTACCATTCCACGCAAGAGAATCTGTCCCGTTATGTTCACGTTGTTACCCACTGGTCCTGATTGAAATGTCATCTGCGTAATCACAAGGTCTTCGGCTTCCGGCAACAAAATGGACAAGTCGCGTAGTTCGTCGAGCCAGTTTGCGCACTGATTGTCCCAAACTTGTGTCCGGCTCAAAAAGAAATATGGATTCCGCACTTCTTGTATTTCACCCGCAAGTTTTTTCATATCCTCTTCCAACTTGTTTGCATCGTCTTTGAGCCGTTCAATCGCCATCGTATTCCATTGATAAAGTCCGTAACAGCAGATTCCGAGAAACAGAATCGCGAACACAACCCAGCGTGCAATGTTTGGCGGCTTCGGTTTTTCTTTCGGGTCGAGCAAGTCAAACGCGGAACGTTGTTTTCCATTTCCTGCGGCGGAGAACGCTGCACCGAGCAAGGCGGCAAAACGCGACGGTTGTTCGGGCGGCGTTGTACAGGTAACGTTTTCCAGCGAGAACGGGTTTAATATAACGACTTCAAGAGAACGTTCTAACAAACGAGCGGCGAGCAGTTTCCACTCATTCTCCGCACCGAAAATGTAAACAGTTTCAATCGGTAAGTCAATTACGTCGGGTAACGCAACGTTGATTGTACGAACGATTTCCGCGAAAATTCGTTCGGTTGTTTCGGTTTCGTCCGCGTTTTCAGGTATCTTGAACGAACGAAAAGCGACAAGTTGTTCGCCGTAAAGAGTTGTTAGTTCAACTTCGCTGCTGAGAATCGTAACGACAAGTGAGAGGTTTTGGTGTTCAGGTTTAATCTTGTTGTGGACGAGCAACTCCGCCGCCGCCGCTCCGCGATACTCAATCTTCGATAACGGACGACCAATTTTACGGAACGCTGCCGAAAGTTTCTGGCGTTTGACAACAGACATCGTGACTAACGCCAACTTCCGTTCCGACGTTTCGCCGCCCGCGAGAGTAATATAGTCGATTGGGTCTAATTCGGAAAACGACGGTACATCACGAAGCATAACGTTGCGTGCCATCGAGGGCAAGTCGCTCTCACGCGACGCGGGTAACGAGATATGATGTAGTTCGAGATACCAACGTCCGAGTACGAGCATTGTATAACATTTGTCAACGCGGTTTTCCTTCAGCAACGTCTCAATTGCCAACAATACCGACTGCGGCACTCCGCTTTTCGCAGACGTTTCAACCGCCGCGCCATCGTCGGGCAAAATCGAAGCCGTGCCAGTTTTGAGAACCGATAACTTATCGTTTTTCAAGTTGCCCAACAGGAAATAGACATCATTGTCATCCCAGTCAACCGCGAGTATTCGTGCCATTAAAGTTTTAGGTGAATGGTGTGTGAAACAAAAACGTGAACGTAAAATCTACGCAAACACCCCATATTATTACAATGTTTTGATATGTTTTCAAGATGTACTTCCAAATATGTTGCGATTTTGTGGTTTCTTAATTTTGATACCGGTTTTCCGTAAATTTGCTAAAGACCAAACCAGCGGCATTCCGAAAACCCGAACAATGTCTGTATCGTTTTGCTTTTGTATCAAACGGTAAATACAACTAGCATACCAGAAATCACATGGTGTTTCGCTTACGGCGAACAACAAGGAGAATCAGCAAAGATGTCATCTAGTAGCAAGACCAAAAATGGGCGGCTTTTTGTTATTGTGTCGTTGTTATTCGCAATTGTGTTGTTGACTGCCGGTTGTACAGTGCATACTAGCGGGATGACGCTTCCGAACCCCGATTATCTCAATAACAGAGTTCAGTATCTCTCGCCGGGGACAGAATTTCCGTTCCCCAACGAAGCGAATCAGATTATTGATTCAAACAGCAATTGATCATTATAACGCGGTGGCACGAACACGACAGGACGGGAATAGGAGAGTTTCCCGCTCTTGTCGCCGCCGTTTCAAAAGTGTTGTTAGCGGGGACGGCTATGCCAGATTTCAATCTTTCACCAACGGCACAGACGCTAGTAAACAGTCTCCTACTCTGGTTAGGATTTGCAACGGTTGTGGCAATAACGGTACGGAGTTTCATGCCGTTCAAAGAACCGTCGGGCTTATTCGGGACGTTACTAATAGGAGTAGCGGGCTGTTGTACAGGTCCGCTAGCACTAACGCTATTCTGGAAACTAGGTAGAGAAACATTCAATCCAATCAGTCCGCTAGGCATTGCAGCAGCATTGATAAGCGCAACAGCGATAATGCTGGGCTACCAGTTTTTTTTACTCTTTGTGAAACGGGATAAATAGATTTATTTTCTACCGGTCATTACTACTCTTTGTTGTTCTCTTTATTTCATACTCCTTTGAGTTAATTCTCTATCTTGCTGTCCCCTCTCATTTTCTGTCCGCCCCCTACAAACTTTGTCACAATACGTTATAATGAACTGGTATTCTCCTTCCGATGGCGTTTTATACTAAATAGAAATTTAATTTGTTACGAGGTTATTATGGGATACTTACGGCGAGTTGATAGTGATCCTAGTAAGGGTGAGCGCATTGATGTTGTTGCGGATTCGTCGCGGCTTGGGCGGCAAACGGACTGTGAAATCGTTTTGAACAACGGTGCGGTGAGCCGCGAGCACGCTCGTATCATTCGTGATAAAGACAGATTCTATATCGAGGATTTGAATAGCCGTAACGGTACTTATGTCAATTCGACACAGGTTACCGCCAGAACGTTGCTGCACAACTCTGACCGTATCCGTATCTGCGATATGGAGTTCATCTTCTTCGATGAGGGGAGTCAGATGCAGACTCTTCACCCTGACCAAGCAGAGGTACTGAAAGCGGCGAGTGACGCGATTATGTCTGATGAAGATGTTTGTGATGATGCATTCAAGATAAAGTCGTCCATCTCGATGAAAGGCGGACTCGGTTTATCATCGGCGGTTCTTCCGCAACGTGCAAGTGCCGAAGTAAAATTACGTGCGTTAATCGACATTGCCCGTAATCTCGGTTCGGATGTTGAACAGGTTTTACCTCAGTTACTCGACAACTTGTTACGAATCTTCCCTAGTGCAGATACCGCATACATATTGCTCAATGACACTCAATCGAAACAACTCCAACTTCGCGCGTTTCGTTATCGCGACCCTAACTCGCGGGAGCCATTGCGTATTAGCCGTACGATTTTGGAAAAGGTGATTCATACGAAAAACGCAATTCTTTCGGACGATGTTGCGAACGATTCGCGGTTTGACCCAAGCGAGAGTATCATCAATTTCAGTATCAGTTCCATAATGGCGGCACCGATTATGGACTACTCACAGGAAGAGGTTCTCGGCGTGATTCAGTTGGATACGCGGACTGCGGGTAAAGCGTTTTCACTTGAAGACCTCGATTTGCTCGTCAGCGTTTCGTATCAGATTGCGGTGACGTATCAGAACGCATTGATGCAGGGGGTTGTCGTACTTGAAAAAATTATTGAGCGTGATATGGAACTTGCAAACAGAGTTCAGAGAGCGTTGTTGCCAACGGAGCCGCCAATCGTGCCGCGTTATGGTTTTTTCGATTTCTACCAACCAGCTCGGTACCTAGGCGGTGATTACTACGATTACATTCCACTGCCCGACGGACGTGTTGTGTTGACACTTGGCGATGTTTCAGGAAAGGGTATCGCGGCATCATTGTTTATGTCAAAATTGGGAGTGGAAGTTAGAGCGGGACTATTGTTTGAACGCGACCTCTGTAAAACGATAAAACGGTTAAATAATATCTATACTGACGACCGCTGGGAAAATCGGTTCATAACGTTCTTTTTTGGCGTGCTTGAGCCGGATACAAATACAGTTCGGTTTTTCAACGCCGGACACGTGCCGCCGATTTTGTGCGATGGACATGGCGGGGTGAAGACTGTTGGTGAAGACCTGATAAGTTTGCCGCTCGGCGTTGACCCCGATTCAGAATTTGAAGAGACAATGTTGACAATCGAAGACGGTCAAACGTTAGTTGTAATCAGCGACGGACTGACTGACGCAATGAACGCAAACGGTGAGTATCTTGGTATGAACGGTGTGCTTGATTATCTGCGTCATGTCTCAATAATACCGGTACCGGACTTCGGTTCAAACTTAATAAACGCGGTACACAGTTTCGCAGGCAGGACACCGCAGACAGACGACCAAAGCATGTTGATACTAGGAAGACGTGATTGATTTTAACTAAAAACAAATTAACTTTACATACTCAACATTATGTCACCGAAAAAAATTGATAACAAAACGGATAACAAAAAAACTCATACCGCTATGCTTGGTGTTGGTTTTGATGCTGCCGATGGACATGTTCGGATTACTCGCGGGAATAATTTTGCTGTTGTTGGCGGTTGCGAGGAAACTCATTCTGTTATGTCGGAGACTGTCATTAAGGTCAACGAAAAGTTATACAGACGCGGTAGGGATTTGGAACACGTTGAACTGAACGAATTGCGTGACCTCATATTAGAATCCATTGACGATGTCGGTGTCGCACGAACAGAACGTAATTGATGCTAACGTCGTTACGCTACACGCGGCAATGATGCGTCTCGCTCTTGACGAAGCAGGTATTGCCGCAGGAAACGGTGAAGTGCCAGTTGGAGCATTGATAACGCATGATGGTGTTGTCATTGCTACCGGCAGTAACAATCGTGAACACGATAACGACCCGACCGCCCACGCCGAAGTTGTCGCGATACGCCGCGCTGCCAAACAATTGAGAAGTTGGCGGCTTGATAACTGCGCATTGTATGTTACTCTTGAACCGTGTCCGATGTGCGCTGGTGCGATTTTACAAGCACGTATTCCAACTGTTGTTTATGGTACAACTGACCCCAAAGCAGGAGCAGTTCACACACTTTACAGATTGCTCAACGATTCGCGTTTGAACCATCGTTGCGAAGTTATTGGCGGTGTGTTGGCAGATGAATGTGGTGAAATTTTGTCGGAATTTTTTCAGGCGAGACGGGCTGAAAGTAAGAAATGAATTTATTCACCATACGCATATACTTTCCCATCGAAAAATTGTTTTACCTTTTCGATTTCGTTTTTCTCTCTGACTATTACTATCGCATTTTTTAGACATTCTTTGTCTAGAATGAAGTCACCTCGATGCCGCCATTCTCTTTCTTGTTGCCACGTTTTTCCGGTTTGCATTGTGTCCCACGAACGTTCACCGCCATACTTTATCGGCTTGGTTGAACGGGCAATTGCGTCTTGTTGCGGGATTCCTATTGCGTATGGTTCAAAGTTCATTCGGTGTCTTCTTTGCCGCCAACGTAACATTGTTTCTGTTGTTACTGGTGACGACGGGTGGTTTTCTGTAAACGCTACTACCGGTTCGTTACCCGCGATGTGTTCGCCGCTTGCCCGCAACCGCCGCTCACATATTATGCGGATTAACGTCATCAAAGCGTTATGCGGCGGGTTATTAGTGAACAGGCGGTCGCTCCAAAATTGGTATGCAGTTTCGCCAGACCATGCCCCGATTGTTGCCCGTGTCCAATGCCAAATATAGTCACTCGGTAACAAACGAATTCTGTCAGACGGCTCTGGAACTTCGTACTTTACCGATGTTTCAAAGTTGTACTCTGAACAATTGAAGTGTGTTTCAATCTTTGCACCATTGACGTTTGCGAGGTATGACGCAAGATGCCCCTTGTCGCGTAACCAAATTGGGATAACGTAATCGGGTTGTTCGCAAATGATACGGTCACGTTGTTCACGCGAGGGAACGATTGCGGTTGTAATGACGTTGTTCGAATTGTTCGCGAACTGGAATTGTTCATCGAGATACGACGGCGGAATTTGTTTCGGTAGTATAACGTGAGCCGGTATGTTGTAGCGAATGATGACAGAAAGTATGCAATCCCAGTGCGGCTGACCAGCAGACGTGACGGCAAACAAACCGTGCGACTGTAAAAATTCAACCGACCGAATCAGCATACGAAACGGTAACTCGTCACCGTGTATTTGCGTCGGAAGATGCGACAGCAAGATGGATGCGTGCGGCATAGTTGAGTAGTTATAATCCGAACGGTAGAGACGCACAGCCGTGCATCTCTACTTGGACAATGATTATTACAACAAGAACATTCTACGCTTCGTCCCAGCATTTGCGGAAGTAATCAAGGCATTTCGGAACTTCAATCTCTTTGTTACCGCTGCCGCCGACACCGCACTCGAAACTGATAAACCTGTCGTAGCCGATGTACTTCAAGCCGCGAAACGCTTCGGTGTGTGTGTGTCCTTTCGCCGAGTGGTTTTCCGCAGTGGGCAACTGCCTACCGACACCGCTGCCGATGTGGACGTGTTTGACAAGTTCGCCGCCAGCAATGAACGCCGCCATACTGTTCGCCTCTTCGTGATACATGTGGTAGGTATCGCCCAAGATGGCGACACCCGGAACGCCCGCTTCTTGCGCGAGTTTGGCGGCTTGGCTCACTTGACGCATAAACCACGCTTCGCCGCGCCGCAGCGGCTCTAATATGACGTTCGTTTTGTGCGACTCCGCCACAGGACCAAGTTTTTTCAGAACGGAAACGGTTCGCTCCCAAAGGACACGTTCCGGCTGGTCTTTCACTTCCTTCGGCTGATTTCCGCGAACGGGAACATAGACGAGGACGGGGCTTCCGACTATTTCCGCAAACTCCATTCTTACCTTTGCTTCGTCAAGCCCTTTCTGGTGGGTTACAGGGTCTTCGCTCATCAAAGGAATTTCCGCACCGCCAAAGTAAATTGAGGCGATTTCCAAACCGGCATCGTCCGCTTTCTTTTTCCAATCTTTGGCATCATCTATACTATTGGGACTGCCGCCGATTTCGACTGCTTCAAAGCCGTTTGCTTTCATCCATTTGAGTTTTTCTCCGTCATTGCTGCCGGGAATAATTCCAAGCATACTGCAAAACCGAAGTTTTGCGGAAGCCCGCTTGTCGCCCGGAACAGTGTCAGCGGCGAGAGCAGTTGTTGATAATGTTGGTAGTGCTAAACCGGCAACACCAATAGTTGCGCTAGCAGTGAAAAAGTCACGACGTTTCATAATTGATTCTCCATTATTGGGGTGTGTTAAAAGTAGGTTACGGAGTGTAACCACAAACGGAGGAACCATTATAGCATCGTACAAAACGGAATGCCAGATGGTAGATGTAAAAAATGAAACGCAAACTTTTTGTCCGCTACATATGCCGCAATTATTAAAAATCAATGAGACAAATCACGGCTTCCCTAGCCAACTCTCTCTATCATTAGCTGGTGCGGAAATTATTGGTGTTCGTTTCATAAGCGATTCAGAAATGTCACGCGGCGTGAAAACATTTGTACCCGATGACTTCGTAACTGGTGGTGGTTGTATTACTTGGTTCGCATAAATTGGTTGTGGTATGGCGTTTACTGTTGACGGCGCAGTGTTGCTAGCCAGTACTGTAACCGGTTCGTCTGGAATACGCGGCGGTTGTTCCCACGTGATAATATTTTTCACAAAATTATTATTTTCTGTATCGTTATGCGAATCACGTGTAGCACCAACCGGTTCAACTGTCTTGTCAATATCACTTTGAGCAGGGTGGCTCGCACTATTATTCGCTGGCAACGGCAAATTATGCGGCAACGGTTGGAACGGTGGCTCTGCTGGTTGCGGCTGTTGAACTTCCGCCCGCGCAAAAGGTGACTCTGGTTGTTCATCACTCTGTACTTGAACAGCATGTTCAAACGGAGAAGTAGTCACTGGCGGTTGAGACGTTTTATGCAATGTCTCAATTTTATCCGTAACATTACTCGCTGCTTTGTCTACTTGTTCAGACGGTTGCGGCGAAGTGGGCGGAATGACAATCAATTCTTCACTGGGTTGCCAACGTTTTCTAGCTGGTGTCTCATTTCGCACGACGGGCGTTGTTACTGGTGGTTTAGTTTCGCTAGCGGTTTGATTTAAGACTACATTCGTTTCAGATGAGGAAGACGTGGATGGTAACGTCTGCTCGTCTTTTGTAAATTCTATATCTTCACACATTTTCCAGACAATAGGGTAAATCGCGACGTTGACTCCAACACCGACAGAAATCAAGGAAAGAGCAAGAACCACGTTTGTAAACTTATACATCGTTATTTTCCCTACAAAAAAAACTGAAATACCAGAATCGGACAAACGGCACGCTTCACACTCGTGGTCACCACTCACGAGTACGTCTTGTGAATATACAACTTTTCCAAAACTATTCAAACAAAACTTTGGAAAAAGATTTAATTTGTTTCACAAACATACCGCACACATCCTACCGACGCTATGTTACGGTGAATATACGTAATCTGCATAAACCTATCCGCGTTATGAGTTTTTACTTAATTATTGTTCATACCGTTCAATCTTTGGCAGTTCTTGTCCGATAACGGGGTAGTTATTTTTTCATACTCGAACATACATTACATTTGGAAAATGTTGGGGAATCCCGCGTGGTTGCCCTGAACGGGATGAACACGTGAATTGTAGAGATGTTACACAAGCGTCTCTGCGCGAACGTGACTTTTGTCGCGCCGTAAATCTGATTTACGGTGTTATTTTGTCCGATTTTGTTTTGACGAAACACATTCAAGGAGGAATGGAATGGCGATGACGCTACAATTGGCACCTGAAGAACTCAGTAAGGTTTGGAAATCATTCGTGACGGATCGGACAAATCAGGACTTACGGAATATCTTGATAGAACACTATATGCCGCTTGTCAAGTACCACGGTAGCCGTGTAAAAGACCGGTTACCGCAGGAAGTCGAAGCGGATGACCTTGTGTCTGCCGGTGTGTTTGGTCTGATGGACGCAATTGATGCTTTCGACCCACTTCGTGGGGTTAAGTTTGAAACGTATTGTGTACCGCGTATTCGCGGCGCGATGCTTGATGAGTTGCGTAATATGGACTGGGTACCAAGACTGGTGCGCTCTCGTGCGAAACGATTGATGGAAAAGAGTAAGGAGTTGTCAGACAAACTCGGTCGGCAACCGACTCACGAAGAACTAGCCGAGTTTATGGAGATGAGTCCGACGGAACTCGACAGAATGATGTTCGACGCGAACGCGGTAAATCTGGTAAGTCTGAACAGGAAATGGTTTGAGACTGACGGGTCAAAGGATATAAGTGAAATTGATCTAATCGAAGACCAAAAAGGCGAAGACCCAACCGCGTGCATCCAAAAAAGTGACATTATGCGTTTGGTAACAAAAGGTCTGAACCGTAACGAACGAATGATAATAATACTCTACTACTATGAGGAAATGACAATGAAAGAAGTCGGTATGACCTTGGACTTGTCAGAAAGCCGAGTAAGCCAAATGCACACCAGCATAGTAGAGCGTCTAAAACAACAATTGGTCGAACGCCTGCCAGAATTTGCATGAATTATAACGCAATAAAAGTTAGTGAGTAACGTTGAAATTTCCGCTAACCAATTCACGAGCGAAAATAAAACCGTTTGTGATTTGGTTAGCGAATTTTCATTTTTCATGTGCTGACAATAAAATACGAACGGTGGGAGACCGTTCGCAAGTAAACGTCTGACAGCATTGTGTCGCCCTACCTACACCGCAGTCGCCCCAGTTGGTTCTGGGGTTTCGGTTTTTGTCTGACTAACATCTACCGTTTTTATTGGCGTTACCGGTACTATTAATAGTTGCTCCTTCATCTCGTCGGGAACTTCGTTTGTCAACAGTCCTTTGAATACGAATTGTTTTTTGTCGCCGACTTCCTTGACCTCTACCGTTATCACTTCCTTGCCTGAAAACTCTCCTTTGAGCAATTCTTCCGATAACGGGTCTTCGATACTACCTTCTATCGCACGGCGTAACGGTCTTGCACCATAATCCAAGTTACTGCCGCGTTTGATAAGCAACTGTTTCGCCTCGTCCGTCAGCACTAACGCATACCCCCGATCTGCGAGCCGCCCGCGTACCTTCTTCAATTCGAGATTGATAACGTCACCCAAATCTTTATCTGTCAAATGACGGAACACGATAATATCGCCAATACGATTCAGGAACTCAGGACGGAACTGTTTCTCAATCTGGTCTGTGACACGGTCTTTCATACTGTCGTACGACGCGTCGTCTGTCGGTTTCTGAAAACCAAACGCGGACTCGTTCTTAATCGCTTCCGCACCAGCGTTCGTTGTCAAAATCAGAATCGTATTACGGAAGTCAATGTTCCGACCGAAACTGTCCGTCAGCCGCCCTTCTTCCATCACCTGCAACAGCATATTGAAAACGTCAGGGTGTGCCTTCTCAATTTCGTCGAGCAACACAACGCTATACGGTCGCCGCCGAATTTTTTCCGTCAACTGACCGCCTTCTTCGTAACCAACGTATCCGGGAGGCGCGCCAACCAACCGGCTAACACTGTGTTTCTCCATATACTCGCTCATATCAACTTGTATAAGTGCATCCGAGTCACCAAACATAAACTCCGCGAGTGCCTTCGCGAGTAACGTTTTACCAACACCCGTCGGTCCCGCAAAGATAAAACTACCAACCGGACGTTTCGGATCTTGCAAACCACTGCGGCTGCGCCGCACCGCACGCGAAATCGCCGAAATCGCCTCGTTCTGACTGATAACCCGTTTGTGCAGTTCCTGCTCCATATTGAGCAACCGTTTCGAGTCCTCAACAGTCATACGAGTAAGCGGCACGCCAGTCATTTTCGACACAACTTCCGCAATCACATTCTCGTCAACAACACCGCCAGTCTCACGAGTTTTCTCACGCCACTCTTTCTGAATGTTCGATTTCTTCTTACGAATCTTGTCGCTACGGTCACGCAAATCAGCGGCTTTCTCGAAGTCCTGCTCCGCGACTGCCCGCTCCTTCGCTTCGTCAATTTCCTTTATCTCGCGTTCGATTTCCTGCATATCCGGCGGACGTGTCATCGTTTTCAAATGAACACGCGCGCCCGCCTCGTCGATTACGTCAATCGCTTTGTCAGGCAGACAACGACCGGAGATGTAACGGTTAGAAAATTCAACCGACGCTTCGAGAGCGGGGTCGGTAATCTTAACGTGGTGATGTTTCTCGTAACGGTCACGCAAACCTCTAAGAATCAGAACCGTTTCCGACGGACTAGACGGCTCCACCAACACCGTTTGGAAACGGCGTTCTAGCGCACTATCTTTCTCGACATACTTACGGTATTCGTCAAGCGTCGTTGCACCGATACACTGAATCTCGCCGCGTGACAACGCTGGCTTTAGTACGTTCGATGCGTCAATCGCGCCTTCCGCACCGCCCGCGCCAACAAGCGTGTGAAGTTCGTCAATGAACAGAATCACGTTTCGCGAACGTTTGACCTCGTTCATCAACGCCTTGATTCGTTCTTCAAACTGACCGCGATACTTCGTTCCGGCAACCATCATCGCGAGGTCAAGCACAACAACGCGACGGTCAAGCAACAATTCTGGAACTTCGCCGTCAACAACACGTTGCGCAAACCCCTCGACAATCGCCGTTTTCCCAACTCCCGCTTCGCCGAGCAGTACCGGATTGTTTTTCGTTCGCCGACTTAGAATCTGCATCGTGCGTTCGATTTCCGCCTCACGCCCAATGACAGGGTCAAGTTTTTTCTGACGAGCAAGTTCGGTTAAGTCACGCCCGAAACTGTCGAGTGCAGGCGTTTTAGACTTACTATTCTTCTGGTGTTCGTCACCGCCAAGCGACGAACGCATATTCCCCATTCCCATCGGGTTGATTGGTTGACCAATCGCATCGGGGTCGTCGTTTTCGGTACCGTGACCGAGCAAGTTCAAAACTTCGAGACGCACATCTTCAAGTTTCAAATCCAAGTTCATCAAGACCTGTGCCGCGACACCATCGTGCTCACGCAACAAGCCAAGCAAAATATGTTCGGTGCCGACGTAGTTATGATTGAGTAATCTCGCTTCTTCGACGGAATACTCAATAACTTTCTTAGCACGCGGCGTTTGCGGCAAACGTCCCATCGTCACCAAATCCGGTCCGCTGCGAACCAGTTTCTCAACTTCGAGACGAATCTTCCGCAAGTCAATATCAAGGTTTTTCAGTACATTAGCCGCGACACCGCTTCCTTCTTTCACCAATCCAAGCAAAATATGTTCCGTCCCGACGTATTCGTGATTGAAACGTTGGGCTTCCTGGTTGGCTAACTGCATAACTTTGCGGGCGCGGTCAGTAAATCGTTCGTATGGCATTGTAATCTCATTAAAAGCAATCCAGCAAAACTAAACTAATAGCCACGGAGTCGGACGAATCGAAAACCGGAGCAATACGAGAGTAATATATATTGTACACTGTAAACCAAAACCTACAAGCGGTACCCACGAAGGGCGTGTAAAAATAAACGGGGGATTATTTTCGATTAAATGCAATAATTCACCACGAGGGCACAAAAACACGAAGAATACAGTTATTTTAGATTTATGATTTATGATTTTGTTTTAAGATACAAAATCATAAATCATAAATCTTTTCCATTCTCCGTGTCCACCGTGCCTCTGTGCGCAACACCATTTATTTTTCAAACCAAACCTACATAGATAAACAAATGATAACCACCTGCTCACCAATGAATTTGTGGAATAAGAAACCTTATTTTTACAGAAAACACCTCAGTAGCAATCAGCGTCCCGCCAAACATAACCTCATTACCTTATTGTTTTTTGTCCTAATTTCAAATAAGGTTAATGAGGTTATATGTTTATGGGCGTACATTTGCTACTGATGTGTTCTTTAGTAAAAATAAGGTTTTTTGTTTCCCTAAAAACCTTAGTGAACAGGTTGTACACTTTTCGTTTTTTTTACAGGTGGGGAGGGATAGATAAAATTGATTGGTTATTTTGCGCACGGAGGACACGGAGAATGGATTTTAGATTTTCGATTGGATTTACAAAATCTAAAATCATAAATCTAAAATCTAAAATAAAAACAATCCCTCTGTGACCCCCGTGCCTCTGTGCGCAACACCATTTTGCAGTACCGTATTTTACGCATATTTACCATCGTGAATTTTTGGAATGTGCAGGAAACGTTCAAGCCCAATTTTTTGATATGGACACAAACCGGAAAAATTGTTACACTTCGTTCCGGGTGTGGTGCCCTTAACCAAATTGGGAACGTTTTGTCATTACTTACTATGCGTGAAAAAATTATTAACTCTGTCATATCTGCTATCGTTGGCGGTATTACCGCATTTATTGTGATGTGGTGGTGTACGCCTAAAACTGTACATATCAATTCGCTTGAAGTCGGTACGCTAAATGTTACCGAACAACTTTCAATGCGCAGCAATAGCGTGGGTAACGACGAGATATTGATGAAGTCCGGCTCAATTATATTGCAGAACAAAGTTGTTGCGTCGCAATTTCTCGGTACACAGGTTAGCGCGTCGGTTTTGGTTGGAAACCGGATTTATACATCGCCCGACAACTTGTTTGCAACTCCGATGAACGATTGGAAATTCTTCACAGAACTCGGCTCCGACCCGCTCAACGGCGGCGAGTTGTTGGTTCGCAGTCCAAAGGGCGGGAACAGTGTTCACGCAAAAATCGAAGACGGAATTTTTATCAGGATGGGTTTCGATTCAACTGACAAAGTAACGTTTTACGCACAACATAACGCATCAACTATCCCGCTGGAAATCGTCCGCCGTCAACCGCCGGGACCGAACGAAACCGCACCGCTGCGTCCGTTCGCGCGTTTTTCGGAAATGCGTAATGAACAATCGCCGCAACTTCAAATGCCAGTGAACGGCGGTGATGTGAATGGTAACGGTAACGTGATAAGACGTAACAATGTGAACAATGTTAATTCGCCGCAACCAGTACCAAAACCAATCACACCAACAGCAGACACAGTGACAACGCTGCCGCCAGACATCCCGCAGTTATTACCGCCGTCACCAATAACAGAAAACCCGTCGCAGCCAGTGTTGTCACCGTTTGAAGTACCACAAACGGCAAATACAGACAACGAGCCGGGGCGGTAAATTTTAGATTGTTTGAAAAATTTTTTGAACTACAAATCTAAAATCTAAAATCATTTATATCCCGATGAAACTTCGTAATCACCTACTCCACTCCTGCGTCATATTGATGACATTGACGTGGAATGTATGCGCGGTTGACTTGGCGGATTGCGGTTATCCTTCGTCCGATGCCGCTACTGATGGCGAACTCTGGCTTGGTAACGACCTGCGTTTTCCTGTTGACGATACACGATGGCGGATTTTTTTTCGCGGGTTTGGCTATTCGATGCAACAGGGTATAAATAAGGCGGGTAGTGTCGATGCGTGGTCGGCAGGCGGTTCGATTGGTTACGAGCGAACGTTCGGACGAAACTGGATTGCAGGCGTGACAATCGGCGGCAACGGTAACAAATATAAATACCAGCAAGTCGAAGCAACCGATGTTTCCGCAATGTTCACTTCATTTTACGGACGTATTGAAACGCGGCGTGCGTTCCTGATGTTTGAAACCGGCTACGGTTACAATGATTTATCAGGAAACGTGACCTACGCGGCTGATACGTATTCGTTCAAACGCGGTACAAATCAGTGGCACGGAAACGTCAGTTGCGGATGCTGGTGGGAAAACGGTTTTTCAAAATTTGAACCGTTCGCGGATATTCAGTTTACGGTACTAGACGAACAGCCGTACACGGACGAAGGCGTGACGAATATTTATCATTACGGACAGAGTAATACGAGGTCAACATTACATGCCGGACTACGTTACTCGTGGCAGCACGCAAGCCAGTTGGCATACATCACACCAACGCTATACGGCGGATTAGCCCACGAGTTGACAGACACAGACATCTTCGCGGCGGGGGCATACAACGCCGTACCAACGGCATATCGAATAAACGGAATCCAACCAACACAAGACCGATTCTTCATAGGCGGCGGTCTAACATACTCAATGCGCCGCAGACTAGACATATATTTCCGATACACATCAGAAATAGCCAAAGGATACGGCTCACACTCGTTTCTGGCAGGAATGAACTGGAATTTTTGACGTTAGGCAATGCTGTACTTTCCAAAAATTCACGATGGTAAAAATGCACAAAATGCGTTTTTTACGGGGTGTTAAGATGACTTTTGCCACAGTTACTTGGAAAGTACAGGCAATGGTTATGACTAACGTCTCTACAAATTTCAGCAGTTTACGGCAGACCTATTCAATAATCGTATCACACAACGTTTTTGAGTGTGAAGTATGTTTTGTTTTCACCGTTTGATTTGCCGAATGTTATCTTCATCGTACGAATTTCTTCATCGCTCGCGCCGTCGAAGCGGGCGAGGCGTTGAGCGTCAATTGCGTATTGACGTAAAGCTGTTTCACTGATGTAACTGTTATTTAACTCGGAAGGGTATCGCTTAAAAGCATTCATCTTGAATTCTTGTTG
>JAITST010000347.1 GCA_031287585.1 Planctomycetaceae bacterium
GGTTTATTTGTACTTGGGGTTGGAGTAGAAAAACTCGGATGATTTTGCAAACGATGTTTCAATTTATTACGATATTGACTTTGACCGTATCATCCAGCGATAACACAGAAAAATCACAACACGAATAGAGACCACTCTATACGCTTTAAACTCAACAGAGCAAAATCGGGCGGTAAAACAATATTGTAGGAATTTGGTTGAGCAAGTATAATTGGAGTTATTATTCCGTAAGGAACCGCTGCTTTTTGGGGCGGTTGGAATGGTTCCAGCTTATAACTAAACAATGGTCCGTCAACGGTATTGCCGCCATCAAGTATCAACTTTCCTTCAATAAACAACTTTTTTGAAACATCCTGTACTCCAGTGTAAGAAGAGTATAAAGTGTAAAAAAAGTATAACGAGACAACGTTAGGGGAAAATACAAACAATGCCTCTGGTTCAAAACCTGTCAAAAATTCAGGTAACTGCGACATAACCTGACTGAACGAACGATCGTTCTGCCACGCGCGGTCATCTGCTAGTTGGTCAAATCCAAAAGTGAATCGCGGTTCTTTTCTACGATGACGCGAAACAATCTGATACACAAAAAGACATCCCAAACCGCCAACGACACTAAACTTCATCAACTCGCGTCTGGAATACTTTTTCGGTCGCAACAGTAATTCCTTTTCTTTTCTAAATTCCATTTTGTCACTCATAATTCTGATACAGATCCAAAAAAGTTGGTGTTCGGTGTAAGTACAAAAACAGACCTTCCCCCCAAATCATCGCTTCCAACAACGGATTGTCAAGAGAGCATTCTATCGCAATTCCGAAACGTGGTCAAGTTCGTTTCAGAAATGTGACTATCTCATCTTTTCCCGCTCGCCAATACGTCTGCGATTATTGGTTCCGGCAGGAAATTTCGCAACATTTTCGCGTCGGCTACTGATGCTATCTCTTTAATCAGCGAACTCGATACGTGGGCTAGTTCGCCGTCTGCTATCAGGAATAGCGTTTCGACATCGGGTGCCAGACGGCGGTTCGCCATCATCATTGTTAGTTCCGCCGGTATGTCTGTTATCGGTCGTACTCCGCGCACCATTATCCGCGCCCCGCACTGTTGAACGTACCGCACCGTCAAGCCCTCATACGACTGTACCTCAATGTTCGGCAAGTGCGATGTCGAACGCCGTATTTGGTCGGTACGTTGCTCGGCTGTGAACCACGATTTTTTGTCGTGATTGATTCCGATACTAACAATAACGTGGTCAAACAGATGGCTTATACGTTCAACAATGTTGAGATGACCAAGTGTAAACGGGTCAAACGAACCCGGATAAACCGCGATATGTGACATATATGTTATTATTTGGATTGAGTGTTAAGTGGTTAGCACAACGCAGTAAACGTTCCCGCTAATTCCGCTGGTTAAAGCCGACGGGGTAAAGATATGATTTGTACTCACAACGTATGCCCCATCTTTTTACGTTTTGTTTCGATATAACGGCGGTTATGTTCGTTAACTTCGCAGCATATAGGCACCTGTTCGGCTACTGTCAGGTCGAAACCGCCGTAGATGAAAGCGTCGGTTTTTTTGGGGTTGTTTGTCAATAAACGGATTCGCGTTAGCCCCAAATCTTTGAGAATCTGAATACCAATTCCGTAATCACGCAAGTCAACTTTATGACCGAGTGCGATATTCGCCTCGACTGTATCAAGACCGTCGTCTTGCAAATGATACGCCTTAATCTTCTCCGACAATCCGATACCGCGTCCTTCCTGCGGCAGATAAACTAACACGCCGCAACCCGCGTTGCTCATCATCGTCAATGCCGCGTGCAATTGGTCGCCGCAATCGCAACGTAACGACGCAACAAGGTCGCCGGTAAAACACGACGAGTGCAGCCGGACAAGCGGCGCGTCGGTCGTTGTGCAGTCGCCGAAAACGAGTGCTATCGGTTCTTGCGTTTCGTACTTGATTTTGTACGCGTAAATTGCCGCCTGCCCGTAACGTGTCGGCAAGTTCGCAGACGCTACACGTTCGACAATTTTCTCGGTGCGCCGTCTGTGTTTGATGAGTTCTTCGATGGTGATTATTTCAAGAGCGAACTTGTTGGCTATCTCGAAAAGTTTTTCACGGTTCGCTCGATTACCGGTTTCGTCGAGAATCTCGGTCAACACGCCGGCGGGTTGTAAACCTGCGAGACGGCAGAGGTCAATCGACGCTTCGGTATGACCCGCACGCCGCAACACACCGCCTTCCTTCGCTTCGAGTGGGAACAAGTGACCGGGGCGAACGAAGTCGCTTGGCTTCGCGTTTGGTGCGACAGCCGCGAGAATGGTTGCGGCTTTTTCCTGTGCGGTGATTCCGGTACGGGCGGAAACGTGGTCGATAGGAATAGTAAACGCGGTTTGCAGCGGCGCGGTATTGTGTTGTACCATCTGCCCCAATTCGAGCCGTCTGCAACATTCCGGCAACAACGGCATACAAGTTTGCCCGCGACCGTGAATGAGCATAAAGTTAATAATATCAGCCGATACTTTTTCTGCCGCGCAAATGAAGTCGCCCTCATTCTCGCGTTCTTCGTTGTCTGCAACAATGATAACCTTACCGTCGCGAATAGCATTCACGGCAGAATCAATACTAGAAAATGTAGTTTTCACAAATACCTCATAGGATGGAACATTTTACTGCAACCAGTTACAACTTACAAAGTATTAGTCTAACGTGTGTGACGGAAGATGTCAAGAATGACACAGTGGATAACCGCAAGTTTTTTAGGCGGCATTTTATGTATGGCGTATTGTGAAAAGATAACATTTTCAGTTTGCTGACCTCTGATTATTGCCAATTCCTATTCCTTCATTTACAATGCTGGGTGGAGTTTCTAAATAGTTATCCACAATGTCGTAGGGAAAACAATGTCAAAACGTCCGGTTCGATTTTTCAATACCACGG
>JAITST010000505.1 GCA_031287585.1 Planctomycetaceae bacterium
ATGGGATTCTTTATTGATTGGTCTGGCAGGGGCGTTTGCGGTTTTGCCCGGTATTTCGTTTACCGGTTCTACAATTGTTGTCGGACTCGCACGCGGTTTGAAACGTGAAGAGGCGGCGATTTTTTCGTTCTTGTTGGCGATTCCGGTTATTGCGTGCGGCGGGTTACTTGCGTTTTGTGAACTGGTTTACAAATATAAAAATATCAGTGACGCGGTTACGAATTTGTTGCCGCCGACTTTGCTTTTCGGTGTTGTCGTTAGTTTTATATCGGGGTCTATTGCGTTGGTTTGGCTTCTGCGTTGGTTGCATCGAGGTGACTTGTACATATTCGCGGTTTGGGTTTTGCTGTTGTCGCCGCTGGCGTTTGGTTTGGCGTTCAATACGCCGCAGCCAAAAGGTCGTGATTACATTGATGCTCCGATATGTGAACCCGATGAACACAAACATAATAACGACAATGTTGACCGCAGCAACGATAATGATGGTAATCCAGACGTGAAGCATACTACAACAATTCCGGCTACTACATCGCCGCAAGTTGTGAACAAAGATAATGACACGGACAACGGCGAACTTACAAAGTTGAGTAATATGACAGATGAGGAACGCGCAGAGGCGATTCGTGAAGTTGAACGAATTATCGAAGCGGAACGTGTTGCACAAGCGGAGCAGGACGCACGCGAAATTGCCGCGCCGCCGATTGTTGATGATGAAACCAAATTGGTAAAACTTGACCCAACATCGCGGGTTTGGGTTGAGAAAGATGATGACGGTCGTAAGCGTGTTATTGTGCTTGGCGTTGTTGTGTTGCGTGATAAGCCGATTGAGTTATTTGCGTGTCGGCGGCGGAGCAAGGAACACGAGTCGATTGTCGCGCTCAATGTTAAACCGAATCTGATTCACGCGGCGTTGTTGCTGACGGGCGCGAAACCGGGTAAGCCAGTTGAATTTATGCCGAAGTTTGTTCCGCCGAGCGGTGAGCAGATTGATGTGCGTGTACGTTGGCTCGACAAGGATGGGAAACGGCAGGAATGTCCGGCGGCGGATTGGATTGCGATGGCAAACGAATTTGACGAGGTGAAACAGGATGACGGTAGTGTGAAGAAGGTTAAGCGAACGATGAATACGCATTGGGTTTTCACTGGCAGCACGACGTTTAAGGACGATGAAAATGTTACGCATTATGTTGCAGACGAGACTGGTGAAATTATCGGGACATCAAATTTTGTCGGCTCGATTCTTGACGTACCGATTGAGAGCAGCGATCAAAATAGTACGTTAATGTTTGAAGCGAATACTGAACGTATTCCGTCATTAGGAACACCAGTGACGCTGGTATTGGAACCAGCGAGGTAGCCGTACTCGTTGGCTGAAGCCGACGTTAGTACATCGAATATGCAATAAAATTTTTACTACATTCGACAATGAGAAGTGTAATCATTATTCCTGCCCGTTATGCGTCAACGCGATTACCGCGTAAACTTTTGTTGAACGAGACCGGTAAGCCGCTTATTCAACATACTTACGAAGCGGCACAAAAGGCGGCGTTGCCGGAATCGGTTTGTGTTGCGTGTGATTGTGTTGAAATACGCGATGTTGTCACGGGATTCGGCGGGCGCGCGGTGTTGACCGATCCTAACGCTCAAAGCGGTACAGACCGTATTGCCGAAGTCGCCGCTACGCTTGATGGTGTCGATTTCGTTGTAAATGTTCAGGGAGATGAGCCGGAGTTAAAAGGCGAAACTATCGACCGCGCCGTGCGTTTGCTTGAGCGTCACCCGAACGCTGTTATGGCAACGCTCGCAACACCAATTCGTGACAAGCAGCAACTTGAAGACAGGTCTTGTGTGAAGGTTGTGTTTGACGGGAGTAACAGGGCGTTGTATTTTAGCCGCAGCGTGATTCCGTGTCCGCGTCAGTGGAACGATGAATTGCTCGACGCGAATCCGTCCTTGTTTTATCAGCATATCGGGCTATATGTTTACAGACGCGATTTTCTGTTACAATTAAGCGGGTACCCGCAGTCGCCGAAGGAAAAAGCCGAGTGCCTCGAACAGTTACGGGTGTTGGACAACGGGCAAACGATAATGGTCGAGGTGGTTGATGAGCCGACAATCGGTATCGACACGCCGGAAGATTATCGGCGGTTCGTGACGAGGTATAAAGCGTCCGTTTGATGATTGGAAACGGAATGCCAGCAACGCCGGACATTGGCAATACTTGATAATAACCGTACCGTTGGTACAATGCTACAATACGTTTGCGTTATGTTATGCAAAATTTTGTTTTTTTCACCGCTACAACTAAAACTTTATGACTACAACAAAAGAAACGTTACTCAAAAAACTTAACGACCGTACCGCCAAAGTTGGCGTGATGGGATTAGGTTATGTCGGCTTGCCGCTTATTCAGGCGTACATTCGTGCTGGTTTTACCGCAATCGGGTACGACGTTGACGCGAAAAAAGTTGACTCACTGAACGCTGGCAGCAGTTACATCGAACATATTCCGTCACAATGGATTTCCGACTGGGTCAAGTCCGGCAAGTTTTCAGCGACCTCCGATATGAACCGTTTGTCCGATGCGGACGCGATACTGATTTGCGTACCAACACCGCTCAACGAAAGCCGTGACCCTGATTTGTACTATGTTGAAGAGTCTGTTAAACTGATTGCGAAAACGTTACGCAAAGGTCAGTTGGTTGTTCTCGAAAGCACAACATATCCCGGAACAACACGCGACGTGATGTTACCGATTCTTGATAAAGCGGGACTGACAGTCGGCGAAGATTACTTTCTCGCGTACAGTCCCGAACGCGAAGACCCGGGCAATGCCGATTATTCGTCAGCCGGTATTCCGAAACTCGTTGGCGGTTACGACGCGGCGAGTGCGGAGGTCGCGGTTGCGTTGTACGAGAAAGCGATAGTGAAAATCATACCGGTCAGTTCGTGTGAAGTCGCGGAAGCGGCGAAGGTTGTTGAAAACACGTATCGCTCGGTCAATATAGCAATGGTGAACGAACTGAAAATCATTTTCGACAAAATGGGAATCGACGTTTGGGAAGTCATCAACGCCGCGAAAACAAAACCGTTCGGTTTCCAAGCGTTCTTTCCGGGACCGGGACTCGGCGGACATTGTATTCCCATTGACCCGTTCTATTTAAGTTGGGTCGCGAGAAAATACAGTCTTCAAACACGGTTCATTGAGTTAGCGGGCGAGATAAATATCGGTATGCCGAAGTGGGTTGTGCAAAAAGTTCTCTTCGCACTCAATAAACAGAAGAAAGCACTCAACGGTTCACGGATATTGATTTTGGGGCTGGCGTACAAACCAGATGTTGACGACTGTCGCGAATCGCCGTCGTTTGTGCTGTGGGAGCAATTGGAAAGTTACGGTGCTAAAGTAGATTATCACGACCCGCATTGTCCGTCAGCACCAAAGATGCGTGAACATCCGCAGTTTGCGGGAATAAAAAGTGTAGCGATTTCGCCGGAAGTAATCAAACAATATGATTGCGTTCTGATAGCAACCGACCACAAGAAGGTTGACTACAAAATGGTGGTAGAAAACGCAAAGATAATTGTCGATAGCCGCAACGCGATTGAAAAGTTTTTCGGCGCGTCAGACAAGGTTGTGAAAGCATAGATTCACATTGTTTTTACACATAGTAACACAATGAATGACATTCTTCCTACAACAGGCAGATTAGCCGGTATAGACTACGGCACAGTACGAATCGGAATCGCGATAACCGATCCTGACCGTATTCTTGCAAGTCCGTATGAAACATACCGCCGCCGAAACGTCGATGCTGACGCGAAATACTTCAAGAAGTTTGCGGTAGAGGAAAACGTAGTCGGGTTTGTTGTAGGTTTGCCGTTACACCTTGATGGTCGTGTGAGTGAAAAAGCGAAGGAAGCGTTGGAGTTCGGTGAGTGGTTGCGTAAAGAAACAGGACTTCCGGCGGCGTTTCGTGATGAACGTTACACGTCGGTAGAAGCGGGCGAGTTGTTGCGTGGCTTAACAAACAAGGGTAAACGCAAACGCTGTGACCAGGTATCAGCGCACCTAATTCTAACGGCATACTTGGAACAATAACCAATAAACTTTAACTATCACAAAAAAATGCTAGTCAAGATTTGCGGCATAACAACTCCCGACGCGGCGCGTTGTTGTCTGGACGCTGGAGCGGATATGATTGGCTTTGTATATTATCCGTCAAGTCCGCGTCACATTGCCGCACCGTTAATCAGCAAAATACTGGATTCAGTAGAACAGTACAGGAAAAGCGGGAGAAAAACGGTGCTGGTAATAGTGGATAAAATCCCTGACCAAGTTGACCCGCGAATCGACTATGTTCAATTGCACGGTGATTATAAACCGAACGTTTCCCAACAAACAATAACAGTAATAAAAGACCAGCAAACAATCCAAAATCCGAATCCAGCAACAGACCCAAACAAACTATATTTACTAGAAATATCCAAAGGTGCGTTGCCGGGCGGTAACGGCAAAAAGTGGGATTGGTCGATAGCGAAACAATTCTGTAAAAAATATAAAACAATTCTGGCAGGCGGCATAACATCGGAAAACGTACAGACAGCAATAGTCCAAGCCAATCCATACGGTATAGATGTATCGTCGGGAGTAGAAAAATCGCCGGGCATAAAAGACGGCAAGAAAGTTGAACAACTGATAAAACAAGTGAGAATGTTGTACTGAACACGATTGAAATTGTTCCCAGCCGCGATGTTGTGACTGGTTTAGTTTTAGTTTCCGAATAAGTCTGATATTAAAAGTGTCAAGTGTTGTAGATAAGCAGTTGTACGGAAGCAGTTTTTGAACTGATAAAATCGTGAGATTCGCAATTATCAGCAGCAACCGCCATATATTCTTAAGATGTTGTAATTTAATATTTGTGTAATTGGTCGTTCTTGTATTAGAATGTTAGTGGTTTTCGTTCCCTTATTGTTCCATAACTATTTCATTGTAACGATTATGTACTTCAACACTACCACAAATTCGTCAGGAAGAAAGTTTTACAGTGACATCAGCAAAACCGAAGACCAAGCGAGATTCGGAGATAGAATTTATGCGTGAGGAACTTGGGCAGTAATATAAGCCGCTATTTGACGTTGAAAAAGTTAGGAAGAGTGAATTAGGGCGGAGATACTCTGTTTTGACGGCACAAATCTGCCGTCAAAACGGATAAAAATAAAATACCTGCAACCGAAATGCTTAAAAAAATTCATCCCCCTATTGCGTTTTTTTTTTTTGATAGAATTCGATGTTATTAGAGGTGCCCATTAGTAGTCTCGCGGTAATATCGCGGTCGAAAGTTGTTCCTGATCGTTACAAGTATATGTGATTTTGTGGTTACGACTACAGTTTCTCACACTGTCATATTGGCAGTTTTGTAAAACTTCTGTTTCTTATTATAGATTTGTAAACCTTTTTACCGCAACTACTTACAATCAATTTCCTTGTATTGGCATTACAATTGCTACTTTCGTTGGTAAAAGCGTTCCGTTATGGTTCGTTAAACACATAAGAAATGGAGATATACTTACTATGGCTAGTGAAAAAATTATTGGTATTGACCTTGGAACCACAAACTCTGTTGTCGCAGTGATGGAGGGTAAGGATGTTAAGGTTATCCCTAACGCTGAGGGTAATCGTTTGACTCCATCCGTCGTTGCTTTTACGGATTCCGACGAGAATCTTGTTGGTGAACCGGCTCGGCGACAGGCGGTTACTAATCCTACGCGGACGGTTGCGTCTATCAAGCGTTTTATGGGACGACGGCATCAGGAAGTCGCCAGCGAGGAGAAGATGGTGCCGTACAAAGTTACTGGTTCCAGTGGCGACTATGTCAAAGTCAATATCGACAACAAGGAATATACGCCGCCCGAAATCTCGGCAATGACGTTGCGTAAACTCAAAGAGTCCGCCGAAGCGTATCTTGGTCACAAGGTAAACAAGGCGGTTATCACTGTTCCCGCGTACTTCAACGACGCACAGCGGCAGGCGACAAAAGATGCCGGTCAAATCGCGGGGTTGGAAGTTATGCGAATAATCAACGAGCCGACAGCGGCATCGCTCGCTTATGGTCTCGATAAAAACGTAAATCAGAAAATAGTTGTGTTCGACTTGGGCGGCGGAACGTTCGACGTTTCGTGTCTCGAAGTTGCGGACGGCGTATTCCGTGTTATAAGTACGAACGGCGACACGCATCTTGGCGGCGACGACTTCGACGAAGTGTTGATAAATTATGTTGCCGACGACTTCAAAGCACAGCAAAATATTGACCTTCGCAAAGACGCAATGGCGTTACAACGTTTGCAGGAAGCGTGCGAAAAGGCGAAACGTGAATTGTCCAGTGCGCAATCGACTGACATTAACTTGCCGTTTATCACTGCTGACCAAAACGGTCCGAAACATTTGCAGTTGAAATTGACACGGTCGAAGTTTGAACAGTTGACCGACCACCTTGTCGAACGTTGTCGCGGACCCGTTATCAAAGCACTACAAGACGCGAAAATTTCGGCATCGAATATTGACGAGGTAGTGCTTGTCGGTGGTTCGACGCGAATACCGAAAGTGCAAGAGATGGTACGCGCGATTTTCGGTAAGGAGCCGCACAAGGGTGTTAATCCTGACGAGGTTGTTGCGGTTGGTGCGGCGATTCAGGGCGGTGTTTTGGCGGGTGAAGTTCGCGACGTGTTGTTGTTGGACGTAACGCCGCTGTCGCTCGGTATCGAAACCGAACACGGAGTGATGACAGTTATGGTTGAACGGAACACGACGATTCCGGTTGAGAAAAAACAGATTTTCAGTACCGCGGCGGACAGTCAGACGGCAGTGACGATTAAGGTTTTCCAAGGCGAGCGTTCGATGGCAAACGATAACCGTTTGCTCGGTCAGTTCAACCTCGAAGATATTCCGCTTGCCCCGCGCGGTGTGCCGCAAATTGAGGTGACGTTTGATATTGACGCGAACGGTATTCTCAATGTTTCGGCGAAAGATTTGGGAACGAAGAAGGAGCAGAAGGTTCGTATTGAACAGTCGTCTGGTTTGTCTGATGCCGAAATCGAACGGATGCGTAAGGATGCCGAACTTCACGCGGACGAAGATAAGCAACGGCGTGAACAAGCGGAAGCGGTCAATCGCGGCGAGTCACTCTGTTACGAGGTCGAGAAGCTGATTCGTGAGAACGGCGACAAACTGGCGGATGCGGATAAGACTGCGTTGACGGGGCAGGTTGAGCAAGTGCGTGACGCGATTAAAACGAGCGATGTCGAGAAGATTAAGTCGACGGTAACATCGTTGGAGCAATCAATGCACGCAATGAGTAAAACGCTCTACGAAGCCGCCGCCCGCGAAGCAGCAGCAAACGGAACTAACGCCGCCGAACAAATGACCGGCGCAGACGCAGGTGCGACAGCAGAAAAGAAAGACGACGACGCGATTGACGCGGAGTTTGAAGTGAAGTAAGTCGTTGGTTGATTTGTATGAAAAGAGCCGGAAGTTTGGCGTGGTGTCGAAGACACTCGTGAAGCTTCCGGCTTTGTTTTGTATGGTACGTAGTCAGATTTTTTTCTTGTACATTTGTTCTCATTTTTCTGTTAGCCGAAATTTCTGAACATGGCTGAAATGAGTTATGTTCTAGAGGGTGTAAACTTTAGTGGGGAATCGGTCTAATGTCTTTTTTCCTTCCATTTCCCTTTTACAGACAAGGAAGTCCCCATGTTTACTATCATTTCGCGTTAAACTACCGAATCCCTGCTTCTCGAAAAATTCAATATCTTCCCGTCGAACTCGATACAGTTGGCGATAATGCAACTTACGTTCATGTCCTCAATGACATGAACGACTTTCTTTTTACCGCCATCCGAATATTG
>JAITST010000508.1 GCA_031287585.1 Planctomycetaceae bacterium
CAAAAAGGGATACAGTTGCCGCATAATTCCTGAACGCGGCAGTTGGCTTGAATTTCACATCTCCCGTAAAGAGACAATTGGTGTCCGTATTGACCAAAGCACGAAAATTTCCGCTATGACATTGTTGCGAGCGATGTCACCGGATTACAGCAGCGACACGCAAATTTTGCGGGCGTTCTACAAGACAGAAGTTGTAAAACTTGATCCCAAGTCGCGTCCGAAAATTGAAGGTAAAATCGCGGCGGAGAGTGTTCAATTTCCGGTTGGTCACGACCGTGCGGGCGAGGAAATTGTCCACGCGGGCGACCCAATCACGAAAACCAAGGCGGACGCGATTTGCGATTCCGGTGTGAAAAAAATCGAAATTATGGATGAGCAGCGAAACAAATTGTTGCTCAATTCGCTCGAAGAAGACAAAACGCGGACACACGAAGAAGCGTTGTTGAGTATCTATAAACGCTTGCGTCAGGGTAACCCCGAGCAAATCGACAAAGCGCGTGATTTGTTCCGTGAACGTTTTTACGACCCAAGCCGTTACCGTCTCGGTTCCGTCGGACGAGTTCGTATCAACCGTAAACTCGGTATCAACATAGCCCCGGAAACCGTCACTCTTTGCCCCGAAGACATCGTTCAAGCGATTTCGTACTTGAGCCGTCTTTGGGCTGGTTCGGAAAACAATCCGAGTTTGAATGTGCCGGAAGTTTTTACTAACGGAACTTCGCAAGTTGAAATCGACGACATCGACCATCTCGGCAACCGTCGTATTCGTACTATCGATGAACTCGCGTGCGAAGAACTGAGGAAAGGGTTTTTGAAGTTACGCCGAACGATTCAGGAGAAAATCAATACCCGCACGAATGACGCAACGCCGCGTCAGGTTGTCAACCAAAAGAGCGTATCCGCGTCAATCGAATACTTTTTCGGACGCGGCGAGTTGTCGCAAGTTGTTGACCAGACGAACCCGCTTTCGATGTTGACTCACGAACGGCGTTTGTCTGCGTTGGGTCCCGGCGGTTTGAATCGTAAACGCGCGGGATTCGATACCCGTGACGTTCACACGTCTCATTATGGACGTATCTGTCCGGTTGAGACACCGGAAGGTACGAACATCGGTCTAATCACAAGTCTTGCAATCTACGCCGAAATTGATGACTACGGTTTTCTCGTAACGCCGTATCGCAAAGTCGAAAAAGGCAAAGTTACGGACGAGGTCGTGATGTTGAACGCGAAGGAAGAAGGCGAAGTCAAAGTCGCGTCCGCCGACATCAAGATGGACGGTAACAAATTACTCGGCGACCCCATAACAAACGGTGTCATCGCGCGTTATCGCGGCGATTTCGCGTTACTGCCTGTTAACGACATCGAATATGTTGACGTTTCACCAAGTCAGATGGTCGGCGTTTCTGCCGGTTTGATTCCGTTCGTCGAACACGACGATGCGAACCGCGCGTTGATGGGCGCGAATATGCAACGTCAGGCGGTGCCGCTGCTAATCGCCGAACCGCCGTTGGTTGCGACCGGTATGGAGAAGCACGCGGGGCAAAATTCCAGTTTGCTCGTCCGCGCAAGGCAAGATGGAACTGTAACTTACGTCGATTCGCAACGTATCATCATTGACGATGAAGACGAGTACATTTTCCGCAAATTTGTCGGATTGAACGAGCGAACGTGTCAAAACCAGACACCGATAGTCAAACTCGGTGAGAAGGTTAAGAAGGGACAAATTATCGCGGACGGTGCGAGTATGTATCACGGCGAGTTGTGTCTCGGACGTAACGTGCTTGTCGCGTTTATGTCATGGGAAGGGTTCAACTTTGAGGATGCGATTATCATCAGTGAAGAACTCGTTCAGAATGACACTTACACGTCACTTCACATCGATAGTTTCGATTTAGAGGTTCGTGAAACGAAAATCGGTCATGAAGAATTTACACGCGATATACCGAATGTCGGCGACCGCGCGTTGCGCAATCTTGACAACGGCGGTATTGTAAAAGTCGGAACTTACGTCAGGCAGGGCGATATTCTCGTCGGTAAAGTTGTACCGAAACAGAGAACAGAGTTGACTCCCGAAGAGAAGTTGTTACACGCGATTTTCGGTCGTGTTGGTGAGGAAGTGAAGAACGAATCGCTCGAAGTGCCGTCAGGTATCGAAGGTATCGTTATTGGTACGCAACGTTTTTGCAGCAGATTGAGTTTGTCGGACGAGGAACGCCGCGCGTTTGATAAGGAAGTCGAACAAATCGAACAGGACGGAAATCAGAAAATCGCGGAAGTTTTCGGCGCGATGATTCTGGAAATGGAAGGCGTGCTTGGTAAGGAAGTTGTTGACGACGAAGGTAACGCAATCGTTCACGACCAGAACTACAAGTATATCGCTGAACAGGCATCGCTGTTCCGAATTGACCACCTTGATTTGCCGGATAAAAGTCCGAAACTGCCGAAGATTGAGGCGATTTGGCGGAAACACAAAAAATTGGTCGAAGGGGCGCTTGACGCGCGCGATCGTCGGCTTCGTTCGCTCAAACGCGGTGACGAACTGAAACGGAACGTGTTGCAGGCGGTGAAGATTTACGTTGCAACGAAACGGGTGATTTCGGTTGGTGACAAGATGGCAGGTCGTCACGGTAACAAAGGTGTTATCTCGAAGATTTTGCCGAAGGAAGATATGCCGTTCCTCGCGGACGGTACGCCGATTCAAATCTTGCTCAATCCGCTGGGTGTTCCGAGCCGTATGAATGTCGGACAGATTCTCGAAACTCATTTGGGCTGGGCAGCGGCGAAGATGGGCTATCAGGCAGTCACGCCGGTATTCAACGGTGCGACGGAAGAAAGTATAAACGACTGTCTCGAAGAAGCCGGTTTACCGCGTCACGGAAAAGTTCGTCTGTACGACGGACGAACGGGCGAACCGTTTGACCAAGAGACTACGGTTGGTTATATGTACTTCCTGAAACTACACCATCTCGTTGATGACAAAGTTCACGCTCGCAGTACAGGTCCTTACTCGCTCATTACGCAACAGCCGCTCGGCGGTAAAGCCCGTTCGGGCGGACAGCGTTTGGGAGAAATGGAAGTCTGGGCGTTGGAAGCGTATGGCGCGGCTTATACGTTACAAGAGTTACTCACGGTTAAGAGCGATGACGTTGATGGTCGTACCAAAATATACGAGTCAATGGTCAAAGGTGAGAACACTCTCGAAGCGGGTACACCTGCAAGTTTCGACGTTCTAACCAACGAAATACGCGGTCTCGCATTGAATATGCAAATGGAAAGACCGCACGAGTCAAATACGATTCAGATGTAACAAACAACATTGCACAGACGCGGTGTATTGCGTCTGTGCAATGTGTTTTCCATAACCGTTTATTTTTAACCAACAACTGACAACTATATTTACATAACAATCCAAGGAGATATACGTGCAAACCTCATCAGAACCTTATGATAAAATTAACGATTACTCGTCTGTTAGAATCAGTCTCGCGAGACCGCAGGACATTCGGAGTTGGTCGTTCGGCGAAGTCAAGAAGCCTGAGACCATTAACTACCGAACGTTTCGCCCGGAACGCGACGGTCTGTTTTGCGAGAAAATTTTCGGACCTGAAAAAGATTACGAATGTAGCTGCGGTAAGTATCGCGGCGTGAAGTACAAAGGTATGACGTGCGACCGTTGCGGTGTCAAACTTGACCACAGCAAAATCCGACGTAAACGTATGGGGCATATCGACCTCGTTTCGCCAGTCGTTCATATATGGTTTTTCAAAGCCGCGTCAAGCCGTCTGGCAACGTTGCTTGGCGTAAAAGCGTCGTCGCTCGAAAAAATCATCTACTATCAGGATTATGTCGTCATTGACCCTGCCGACACAACTCTCAAAGTCAACGATTTATTGACGGAAAAAGAGTTTCGCGATGCGCACATTGATTTTCCGGGTAGTCATTTCAAGGCGGAAATGGGTGCTGACGCGATTCGTAAACTTTTGCAACGGCTAAACCTGACGCAAGAATCAACCAATCTCCGTCAAGAAATGACGGAAACGAAATCGAAACAGCGGAAGAAAGATATTATCAACCGTCTCAAACTTATTGAGGCGTTGATGCAAAGTGAGAATCGTCCAGAGTGGATGGTGTTAGACGCAATTCCCGTGATACCGCCGGATTTGCGTCCGCTCGTTCATCTTGATTCTGGTTCGTTTGCGACAAGTGACCTTAACGATTTGTATCGCCGTATTATCAATCGCAACAATCGTCTCAAAAAACTTATCGACCTCAACGCGCCCGAAGTTATCGTTCGCAACGAAAAACGAATGTTGCAGCAAGCGGTTGATTCGCTCTTCGACAACGGGCGTTGCAAACGTCCGACACTCGGCAGCAGCAGCCGTCCGCTCAAATCGTTAACCGATATGATAAAGGGCAAGCAGGGACGTTTCCGTGAAAACTTGCTTGGTAAACGTGTTGACTATTCAGCGCGTTCGGTTATCGTTGTCGGACCTAACCTGCGTTTACACCAATGCGGTTTGCCGAAAAAAATCGCTCTCGAATTGTTCCAACCGTTCATCATTCGCCGTTTGAAAGAATTGCAACACGCAGACACAATCAAGAGTGCGAAGAAGATGCTCGAACGGAAAGACGAAGAAGTCTGGGATATTTTGGAGGAGGTGATTCGCAATCATCCTGTATTGCTCAATCGTGCCCCGACACTTCACCGAATGGGTATTCAAGCGTTTGAACCGATTTTGGTTGAAGGTAACGCAATCAAGTTGCATCCGCTGGTTTGCCGCGGATTCAACGCGGATTTCGACGGTGACCAGATGGCAGTTCACCTTCCGCTCTCACTCGAAGCACAAGTCGAAGCACATACGTTGATGCTCTCGACGAATAACATTTTCAGTCCGGCAAACGGTGCTCCGATTATCAGTCCGTCGCAAGACATCGTTATGGGTTGCTACTATATGACGATGATGATTCCGGGTATGAAGGGGGAAGGAATGACTTTTGCCTCACGTGAAGAACTTTTGTTCGCTCACGCACAAGGGATTGTCGACCTTCACGCGAAAATCAAAGTCCGTATGCCGAAAGGACGTTGGGACAACGAACACCCGGAAATCACCGAATACAAACTTTTCGAGACAACCGCCGGACGAATTTTGTTTAACGATATTTTGCCGCCCGGTATGCCGTACTACAACGAAACGTTGAAAAGCAAAGGTTTGTCGCAAGTTATCAGCGATTGTCACAGATATTCGGGACGGCGTGCGACTATTGACTTGCTCGACAATTTAATGCGGACAGGTTTCAAAGAGAGTACAAAGAGCGGTTTGTCATTCGCGACCGACGACTTGATTACGCCGGAAGGGAAGAAGACGATTCTCAACGATGCCGAACTTGAAGTGAAGAAGATTCGCGATATGTTCAATTACGGTGTTATTTCCGAAGACGAACGTTATAACCGTATTCTTGATACGTGGACGGAAGCGGAGAAGAAGGTATCTGGCGCGATGATGCAGGAGTTCAACAGCGACACGAAACGTTGGCTCGGTTACGTCAATCCGGTCGGCTTGATGGCAACCTCTGGTGCTCGTGGCGGTGAAACTCAAATTCGGCAACTCGCCGGTATGCGTGGTTTGATGACAAAGCCGAACGGTAAAGTTATTGAGACACCAATCAAAGCAAACTTCCGCGAAGGACTGACAGTGTTGGAGTATTTCAGTTCAACTCACGGTGCAAGAAAAGGGTTGTCGGACACGGCACTCAAAACGTCAGAGTCTGGTTACCTGACACGTAAACTTGCAGACGTTGCGCAGAACGTAGTTGTGACTTGTCACGACTGCGGAACAACGCAAGGTATAACGAAAGGTATCGTGTATCAGGGCGAACAGGTTGAAGTCTCGCTCGCTGACTCAATCAAGGGACGTGTTTCGCGGATGAGTATCATTCATCCGATAACTGACGAAGTTATCGTTCGTGAAAACGAACTCATCACGGTCGAAATCGCAAAGAAGATTGAGGAACTCAGTCTCGAAAAAATTCAAATCCGTAGTCCGATGACGTGCGAAGCGGAAGTTGGTATTTGTGCGAACTGTTACGGTATGGACTTATCGACGGGACGGTTGGTAGAACAAGGGATGGCGGTTGGTATCATCGCGGCGGAAAGTATTGGCGAACCCGGTACACAACTCACGATGCGTACATTCCATACCGGCGGTACTGCTACTCTCGCGGTTGCCGCCCGTGACATCCGCTCGAAGTATGCTGGTACTGCAAAGTATGTTAATATCGAAGCGATTGAGTCAGAAAAGAAATCTATTTCGCTAACACGAAAAGGTGCAATCGCAATTCTTGACCCGAAAGGACGCGAAATAGACAAGTATGATATTCCGTCTGGTGCGGAGTTGTTGGTCAAAGACGGACACCCTGTTGCGGTAGGCGAAGCGTTGTGCCAATGGGACCCGCATAGTGTACCGATTCACGCGAAGGCATCCGGTTATGTTCACTATGTTGACATCATCGACGGTGATACAGTTAGAACGGAAGTAGATAGTATTTCTGGTAAAACACGTCGAACGGTAACAGATGTGAAGGGCGATCGTCATCCGCAAATCGACTTGAAGAGTGCGGACGGTAAAGAAACGCTCGAAATCATTTATCTACCGGTGAAGGCGACGCTCGAAGTTGAAGACGGCGCGAAAATCGAACGCGGTGTGTTGCTCGCGAAAACTGCCCGCGATGTCGGCGGTACGCAAGACATCGCAGGCGAAGGCGGTTTGCCGCGTGTTACAGAAGTTTTTGAAGCACGTAAACCGAAAGAACCGGCGGTCGTCGCGGAAATCGGCGGTAGTGTTTCGCTTGGTGAGAAACGGCATAACAAACGTACTATCGTTATTCAAGACGAGGAAACGGGTATCGAACGTATTCACGAAGTAACGCAAGGTAAACATTTGCGGGTTCAAACGGGTGACTCCGTTAATGCCGGTTATCCGTTGACCGATGGTTCGCTTGTGCCGCACGACATCCTGCGTATCAATGGTGAAGAAGCGGTTCAGGAGTACTTGGTTCGCGAAATTCAGAAGGTTTACCGTAAGCAGAAGGTTACAATCAACGACAAGCATATTGAAGTGATCATTTCGCAGATGCTGCGTAAAGTTATGATTGAGTCGGCGGGCGATACGAAGTTGCTTGAAGGCAGCCAAGTTGATAAGTTTATGTTCCGCCATATCAACAGCGAGATTGCAACGTGTGTGAAAGTTGACAATCCGGGCGACACGAATTTTGGCGAAGGCGATATCGTTCCGCGTGCGACGTTTGATGACCTCAATTCCGAGTTTGTCGCGAATGGCGGTAAAGCCGCGACGTGTAAGCAAACCGTGTTGGCGAGAGCAACGACGCAGTTGCTGGGAATAACGAAGGCGGCGGTACAAAGTCCGAGTTTCATTTCGGCGGCAAGTTTTCAGGAGACGACGAAGGTACTCACGGAAGCGGCTTTGGCGGGCAAAAAAGACCGGCTCATAGGTTTGAAAGAGAACGTGATATTGGGGCATTTGATTCCGGCTGGAACGGGTTTCGCGTCGTACCAAAACGCTCAATGGCGACCGTCACAAGAAGCCGCGGAAGCGTTGTCGCAGAGAGAAGCGGTACAAATAGAAAGCGCACACCGCTTGCTGGAAGACATTCCCCAACCCCCGATAGACCTACTGGGCGAAGACCCGAAGTCAGAACCAGAACCAGAACCTAAATCGGAGGAATGAGGACGACAATTTTGTAAAACAGAAAGTACGGGTGGGAACTAACCCGCCCGTAATCCGTGAGGATGTGTGCGTTTGATACTAACAACGAATCTTTTCCAGTAGTGGGTTAAACGGCTCCCTACGAAATCTTAATAAGATGCAAACTCCCGTCTCCCCGTCTAAAATCCGCTTACTCTCCCAGTCGATGATAAACAAAATCGCTGCGGGAGAAGTAATCGAACGTCCGGCAAGCGTTGTGAAAGAGTTGCTGGAAAACTCAATTGATGCTGGTGCGACGCGTATTGACGTATCGGTAGCCAAAGGCGGTACCGACTCAATCCGCATCATCGACAACGGACGCGGTATCAATTCCGACGACCTCGCGCTCGCGTTGTCACCGCACGCAACGAGTAAAATCTCCGAGACAGACGACTTATTCAAAATCCAGTCGTTCGGTTTTCGCGGGGAAGCGTTGGCATCAATCGCGGAAATTTCGCAGATGACCCTCCGCAGCCGAACACGGGATTCAGACGAAGGTGCTGAAATACGTAGTGTCGGCGGCGAACGTTCCGAAGTGTCAAAGTGCGGACATCCGGTCGGTACGACAATAGACGTGAGTAATCTGTTCTTCAATACACCTGTCCGCCGAAAGTACTTGCGTTCAATCCCAACTGAATTTGGACACATCAACGAAACGTTTGTCCGTATAGTTTTGCCGCATCCAGATATTCACTTTACATTACGTCACAACGACAGAATAGTATATGAGTTACCAGCGGCGGGAAACAGTGTTGACCGAATCGCGGTTCTGTTTGGTGAAGACGCGGCGAAATCGCTGATAAGAGTGAGCGATGACAAATCGGCTGATATTACAGTACAAGGTTACGTCGGGCATCCGAACAATAGCCGTTCTAACAACCGCCTCCAATACATCTTCCTCAATGGGCGTTACATAAGAGACAAAGCCCTGCTTCACGCGTTAACGGAAGCGTATCGCGGTTTGATGACGGTAGGACGTTTTCCAATCGCGTTCATAGAATTACAAATGTTACCGGACTTGTTTGATGTCAACGTTCACCCAACAAAAATCGAAGTACGTTTTCTGGAATCAGACCGTGTATATTCACGTTTTTTAGGAGCAATCCGCAGCGCACTGGCTGCATCAAATCTGAACAATTACCAATCGTTACCGCCGAAGCAAGTAACAACTGCACCGGTTTTCCCAAACGACAAACCGGTAATCCCCGACACACCAGAACCACCGGAGGAACAAAGCGAGTCAGAATACGAGCAATCAAACGATGAGTTGCGTCAACGTGTGTTGTCGTGGGCAAAAGCAAGCGAAACAAGACCCGGAAAGCCGAACGAAGAAAATGAAAGTGCTAACGGTGATAACGATAACGTTGATATAGAAAACATAAACATTGACGAGGTACTAAAAAAGTACGCCGCAATGAGACCTGTACAACGTCACGACAGGAACACATCTATTTCCGAATCAAACCAAAACGATTTATTACCATCAATAGTAGAAACGCCGTACATAACATCTCAAACACCCCAATCCAATTCAACACCATCAACAGAAACATCGCAACCAAAAGTAATTCAATTTCATAATCGTTACTTGATCCTCGAAACAACAGACGGCATAGCAATAGTTGACCAACACGCACTGCACGAACGTATCTTATACGAAAAGTTGAAACAACAAATTGAATCAGGAAACCTAGCCGCACAAAAGTTGCTGGTACCGATACCGGTAGACCTGATGCCGACAGAATATGCGTGCGTTATTGAACAAAAAGAGTTCCTCGCGGAGTTGGCAATAGAAATAACCCCATTCGGCGGCAACACTGTCCTGATAGAGTCGTACCCATCAATCATAGAACGTACAAACCCGCATGACATACTGTTAGCCGCGTTGGAGCCGCTAATGAACGCTGGTAAAAAAATGGGAAAGTCAGACCTAATAGAAGAAATCCTACACATGGTAGCATGCAAAGCGGCGGTAAAAGCGGGAGACGAACTAACGCCAGACTCGGCAGAAAAACTAATGCAACAAGCAAAAAAAGAGGCAAACGCCCACCACTGCCCGCACGGTCGTCCGTCAACAATAATTTTCACTTGTGAAGAGTTAAATAAGTTGTTTTTGAGGTAAATGCGGACAGCGTCTTTTGCGAGATTTGCTGTTTTGAGCCGATAGGTTTTTAGAAGATGCCTGTAATTATTTTCCTTCAACGGCTTTGATTTCTTTTTCGGTCAGTCCGTAAAGTTGGTAAACTATCTCGTTGATTTTGTCTTCGCAATATGCAATTTTTTCCTCAATCTGATTGATATTCATTGTAAACCTCGTATTAATCTTTTTTACATTCAACTGTAAAAGTTGCTCAACAAGTCGAACAATGGTATCGTGAATTTTTTTATCTGCTTTGTCACACACATAAATAGGAAATTTTTCAAGGTCAATTTTTTTTAATTGCGGAGTACTGTTTTTATTTGTTACCAATTTATTAGAATACACAAACTGAAAAAGTTTTGAATTGAATAAAGCCGTAAGGTATTTTAAGGAATTGTTAGTTCGATTATTGAAAATAAAGTACAATGATTGTTCGGGATAAACACCGGTTTTGTCATACGTTGCAACTATGAAATTACCTGTTTTACGAAGTAATACTTTTTCTTTTACACCCAGTTTGTTTCTATCAACAGTGCGTCCCGTAATGTTTTCTTTCTTAAACTCAAAGAAGAATGGGGTTATCGGAGAAAATCTTTGGATACTTCTGCCACGAATTATTTCTATCTGTTTTTGATTCTTTCGTTTATCTGTAATTTCTGACGATACGCAACCTATCCCGGAAGTTGTTTCCGCAACCAGACCGAGCGATTTACATTTTTTATTGATAAAGATTTTGTTCAGTATTTTTGCTACTTTATCGCTACTCTCATACGTAAAACGATATTCTACATCCCCCAAGTATTCTTGCGGCGTTTTAATTTGTGTTTTCTTATTAAATTCTCCCACGACAATTTTGAAATTTTCCACCGAAGATTTTCTATGTACAAAACGAAAAATTAACGTATCCGCAATAACACCGGGGAAAGGAACTTTATAAAGTAATTCTTCTATCTTAAATTGACGTAAAATTTTTTCACGCAGTGCAATAAATTGATTGTTAAAACCCAATCGGTCAGGAACAATAAAAGAAAAATAGCCATTTTTATTTATTAACGCCAAACCTTTATGAACAAAGTATTCATATAGATTTGGCATATAAGTATTGCCGTGATACTTTTCAATCAGGTACTGTTGTGCCTGCCGGTTTAAAATATCGTTACCAAATTTCCCATTTAATGAAACCCACGGCGGATTGCCGATAACGGCATCGAACCCGTCATTCTGGAATACATCGTGAAAGGCGCGGTTCCAACTAAACGGTTTGATTTTTTTCTCGTCCTTAAAATCAGGTTGTTCATCATAATAATCCGTATCAATCAGACTATTTCCAACCTTGATATTATTTTCAAGCGGCGGTAAAACTTTTTCGTGAAACAATCGAAGTTGCGTTTCAATACTTGCCTCGGTTTCACCTTCCATACATTTTAACAGCAAACTCAACTTCGTAACTTCGACAGCATTTACGTCAATATCAACACCGAAAATGTTATTGAGCAAGATACGTTTCTTTTCAGCGGTTGTCAAATTTCCTTCTGGCGTGAGCGTATCGTTTTTCCCGCCTTTGGACTGTTTACCATTTTTACTATAATAATCTCTGTGCCAATCGAGCAAGTATTGATATGCGCCAAGCAAAAAACTGCCGCTGCCGCAAGCAGGGTCAACTATTTTAATTTTGCAGACCCCAATCGGCGTTTTATTTTGTACCAATTTGCCGATGGTATTTTGTACGATATAGTCCACCACATATTGCGGAGTATAAAACACGCCGCCTGCTTTTCGTACTTCCGGCTTCTCTCTGACTTTAGCAATGTGACCAGTCGTAATGTGAATGACTTTACCGAGAAACTGTTCGTAAGCACTTCCTAAAATTTCCACCGGCATTACGGAAAAGTCGTAAGGGGACGGATAATACAGTTCATTGACAATGGTTTTGAGAACCTTGTTATCAATCAAAAGTGTCTCACTAATACGGTCTTTTTCAAAGTCGAAAAGTCCCGAATTATATTTTTCATCAGCACGTTCAAAAAGTCTGAAAATATTTTTGTAGAAATCTCCCTGCTGAATTGCATTTTTCAACGAATCCTGCGATTCAACACCACGGTCTTCCGCAATCCGCAGGAAAATAATCCGGTCAATGGTTTGCTGTACAACAAAATTGATTTCGTCTTCGTTAAGTTGTTTATTTGTACGGCAAATAGACGTTGCCAGATAAGTTCTCCAATTATCAAGTGATTGGAGAAACTCTTTGTCAACCGTTGACGTACCTTTTTTATAAGTGTCGCTTGGGACATATTTATCAAAACTTCCTTTGAGAACATTTTCTTTGCTGAACGTGTTCCAGAGGAAATCAAATTCTTTCAAGTAATCTTGAAAAGTCAGATATTTGATTCGTGCTTTCGATGCACTGTCATACGGATTCGGTTTTTGGGTACAATCGTAAATAGCGAACTCTTCAAAATCCGTAATGATGCTGATAGGCAGTTTTGCACTCCAACCGTATCGGCGCACCTGATAGGCAGGTTGAATTTCATCTTTTATGACAACACTCGGTTTCTTCGCTTCCACAAAGAAAAGCCGCTTACCGCCGACTAATCGAAAAGAATAATCGGGGGCTTTGGTCGCCTTACCGACTTTAACTTTCTCTTCGTGTATGACTTCACGATACGATTCCGCGTATCCGTTTTCATTGTCCACGTCCCAGCCCAACGCTTTGAAAAACGGGTCTATAAAATCACGGCGTGTTTGAGTTTCGTTGTAATCGGAATTTTTGTAACTCTCGTATTGCTTCGAGAATCTTTCAACTAACTCCGCAATTTTTTGATTCGCAATTTCTTTCGTCGTCATAGTAATTTTTTGATATTTTCAAAATTGTTCGCGTTATTTGAACTACGTCGTCACCGTTTGTACTTACGTCACATTCTCTCCTCTACAACAACACCTGTTCATTTACCAACACTGTATGCTCCGCGACTTCTTTTGCGTTTGGAAAATCTTCCCGTTCGTGCGCGCCGCGTGATTCTTCGCGGTTTATCGCTCCTTTGATTATCAACGCGGCTACCGTTAACATATTCTGTAGTTCCCAACCTTCCGCCGACAGGAACTGGCAATTTTCTACTGTCTTCGCCCACTTTTCCACGTTCCACGCCGCGTCCGCCAATTGCTCTCCGTTTCGCACCACTCCTACCTGCCGCCACATCAAACTCTTAAGCGCGTTACGCATATCGTTCAAATCTAACTGTTCAATCGGACGGTCACTTGTAATTGGCGGATTTGAAATCGGCGAAACGTCGAACTGATTTTTCCGTAACATCGCGAACTGCGACGCGAGTGAGCCAGTCGCCGCACCGAAGACCAACGCCTCTAAAAGACTGTTTGATGCCAATCGGTTCGCACCGTGCAAACCCGTACTCGCAACTTCCCCCGCTGCCCAAAGTCCCGGCAGCGATGTTCGCCCGTTCTTATCCGCATACACGCCGCCCATCGCGTAATGTGCGCCGGGTCTAACCGGAATACGGTCTTTCGCGATGTCGATTCCAAATAACCGGCACGTCTCCGCGATACCGGGGAAACGTTTGTAAATCCAGTCGGCGGGCTTGTGCGTTAGGTCGAGATAAACGTTCGGATGATTCGTTTTCGCCATCTGCGCGACAATCGCCTTGCTAACAATATCGCGCGGAGCGAGTTCGCCGCGCGCGTCGTAATCGTTCATAAAACGGTAGCCCTTGCGGTCTATCAGGTACGCGCCTTCGCCGCGCATCGCCTCTGTAATGAGATGACGGCTGCTGCCAGCAATGTACAAAACTGTCGGATGAAACTGAACAAACTCGAGGTCGCGAACCGCCGCGCCAGCACGGTACGCCATCGCTACACCGTCGCCCGTCGCTATTTCAGGGTTTGTCGTTTCGCGGTAAATCTGTCCGAAACCGCCGCACGCGAGAATCGTTTGCTTCGCCCAAATCAGTTCTTTCTCGTCGCGTTTTTTCCAATACACAATCGCACCGCGGCAACCGGATTCGTCGGTCAACAAATCGAGTGAGAACGTGTTTTCCCAAATACGAATGTTCGGACGGCGCAACACTTCGTCCATCAACGCCCGCACGATTTCCTTTCCGGTCGCGTCGCCTTGCGCGTGAAGAATCCGGTCATTACGATGCCCGCCTTCGCGGGACAAAGCGTAGCAGTCGCCGCTTTTGTCAAAGTTAGCGCCATAGTTGATAATCTCACGAATCTGTTCGGGACCGTTATGAACGACTTCTTCGACTATCGAACGTTCGCACAACTCGCCGCCAGCGGTAAGCGTATCTTCGACGTGACGTTCAAACGTATCGGTGCTGTCCCAAACGGTAGCGATACCGCCTTGTGCCTGATTGCTGTTCGAGTTCAAACCGCCGGCTTTGCAAAGCAGCAACACATCGCAGGTTTCAGAAGCCGCCAAAGCAGCCCGCAAACCAGCCGCACCGCCGCCGATAACAAGGATGTCGGTAAAAAAATGAGAATGACGATTAGGATGAAATGGAACAAGATAGCGCATTTGAGATGAGCGTAGGTTAAGGTTAGTGGAGGAAACTTTGTCTTCAATCACCGGTAGATGAATGGTTACAATTCGGTTGTATTGTTTATTGTTCAACTGTACTTCCCAAGTAACTGTGGAAAGAACCAACCGGCAAATACCGTAAATTACAGTAGGCAACTTCTAAAAACTCTATCATTTCGTTTAACAAGTCTCTAATTTTACGGGGTTTGCTGTTTTGAGTCAATAGGTTTTTAGAAGAAGGTGTGTAAACTTTAGTGGGGGATTGGTATAATGTATTTTTTCTCTCCGTTCCCCTTTTACAGACAAGGAAGTCACATGTTTACTATCACCTCCCGTTCAGCAACCGAAGCCCTGCTTCACGAAAAATTTCAAGCCCTTCTCTCCGAACTTGATACCGTTGGCGATAACGCAAGTCCCAGTCACGTCCTCGACACGGTGTTTGATTCTTGGGGACGACTTTCTCTTCACCGCGATTCGAAAATTGGGTA
>JAITST010000030.1 GCA_031287585.1 Planctomycetaceae bacterium
AATTGCTGATGCCTACCTTAACACACTTACACATCTGGAATTTCAAAACGTGTTGGCTCGCGGCGGCGTTATCGCTGGTTCGTCTGCTGGTGCGTCGATTCAAGGTTCGTTCTTGTGGCGCGGTGACACGAAAACTCCAGACATTTTAGTTGGCGACCACACACAAGGACTTGGCTTTTTGAAAAATTCCGTAATCGACCAACACATATTAGCACGTAACCGTCAGTTCGACCTCATCGAGTTTGTCAAATCCGCTCCGCAACTTATCGGACTTGGCATCGACGAATCGACTGCGGTTATCGTTATCAAAGATGAGTTGGAAGTTCTCGGTAAATCCATTGTCGCGATTCATAGTTATCCAAGTACGCTTCCCAATCCAAACGATGGCAATACCAGTGCAACCGCGCCGGTTGCTGAACCGGTAAACACAAATCCTTCGGAACCCACAGCCGCTGGTGCGCCGCGAGTTCCGTTTGTTCGTTATTCTAACGGAAGTGCGGATGCGTATAAACCGTTTCTCGTACTTCGTTCCGGTCAGAAATACAACCTGAAAGAACGTAAAGTGATTCAGCCGGAACGACGTTTCCCCGAACGCGGCGGTTTTACACCGAGCATAAATGAACCGAACAATAAGTTACCGGAAAATAAACCGGAAACCAATAATCCCGAAAATGTTCCGGCAACGGAAACACCGGTGTCTGAATGACTTCATAACCTCAACAACTAACCACAACTAAATTATGAGACACAAACTTTTTTCCCACTTAACACACTCAACCAATATGAAAGGTTCATTATGAGACTTACTCAACCAAAACATTTTTTACTTCCGTTGCTGCTGTTAGCAACCACGATTACCTTCGGCACACCGGTTCAATCCGCGCCGGTGAGTTTGGATTACTACTTGCCGAAGAGTGCGGAATACGACAAAAACGTTCCGACACCGGAGTCCGTACTCGGATTTCAGGTGGGAGAATTTGGTGCGAGTTCCGAGCAAATTGTCAACTACATCAAGGCGGTGGATGCCGCGTCTGACCGTGTGAAGTTAGTTCAGTACGGCGCGTCGCACGAAAAAAGACCGCTTTACGTCGTGATAATCTCGTCACCTGAAAATCAAAAGAATCTCGACAAAGTCAAAGCGGAACATCTGAAACTCGCAGACCCAGCCGTTTCAGATTCGGTCGATACAAAGAATCTTCCGGTTTTTACGTGGCTTGGTCATTCCATTCACGGTAACGAAGCGAGCGGAGCGAATGCCGCGTTGCTCCTGATTTACCACCTTGCCGCAGCGAAAGACGAAGAAACGTTGAAGTGGCTGAACGAGTCGGTTGTCTTTGTTGACCCGTTGATTAATCCCGATGGTTATACACGTTTCATCAGTTGGATAAACTCCAACAAAAGTGTTGTCACCAACGACGACACACAGGAACGTGAACATTCAGAACCAAGACCGGGCGGTCGCGGTAATCATTATTGGGTTGACCTGAATCGTGATTGGTTGAACGTTCAACATCCAGAATCGCAAGGGCGAATCGCCGCGTTGATTGAATGGCGACCGAATGTTTATACCGACGCTCACGAACAAGGGACTAACGCGCATTATCATTTTTCGCCCGGTATTCCGACACAGATTCACCCGTTGATTCCGCCGCAAGCACAGGAATTTATCAAGCGGCTTGCTCGCGATTTTTACGCACCGGCATTTGACGCGCGCGGAGTCCTTTATTTCTCTGGTGAAAATTTTGACGATTATTACCCCGGTCGTGGTCGTGAGTATCTTGATTTTCACGGCGGTATCGCCATCCTTTGGGAGCAGCCGAGTTCGCGTGGTTTTGCACAATCCACACCAAACGGAGTTCTCACGTTTGAATTTGCCATCCTAAACCAACTCACAGCAGGTCTCGCGACAGTGCGCGGCGGTCATGCGTTGCGTCAGGAACTTTTGGATTATCAGAGAAGTTATTTCAAACTTGCGATTAGTGAATCCGCAGACGATCCGGTCAAAGCATACGTCTTCGGTTCAACTACCGACAAATTCGCGTCGTATCGGCTCGCGGAACTTGTACGCCGGAACGGTATCGACGTTTACAAAATCAATGAAGATTTAACGGTTGACGGAAAAACATATTCTCCGAAAGGAAGTTACATCGTACCGCTCAGTCAAAAACAGCATCGGTTGATTCACGCGATTTTTGAAGTTCGCGAGAAATACGATTCGCGAAGTTCGTATGACATCACTGGCTGGACACTCCCGTTCGCGTTCAATCTGGATTACTCGATTCTCAATACGGAAACATATAAGCAATCGTTACTCGGCGAAAAATTCGAGTTAGGACAGTTCCCCAAAGGGCAACTCATCGGCGGGAAAAACGCTTACGGTTACGCTTTTGAATGGGGTGAATACTACTCGCCGCGTGCGATTTATCGTTTGCTGGACAACGGTATCAATGTGAAAACAGTCGAAAGCCGCATTACTCACGACGGTAAAACGTTCGATAAAGGTGCGGTTGTTGTTCTAACGGGTAGTATGTATCAGAAAAAGTCCGCCGCCGAAATTGAGGCGGTCATCGAACAGATAATCAAAGAAGATGCCATTGACGTTTATTCTATCAAAACAGGATATACCGAAGGGCGGACACTTGGTGCTGGCGGCGTTCTCTCGAACGTGTCCGAAAAGCCGCGTATTGCGGTTCTGGACGGCAGCGGCGCGGGTGAGGTTTGGCATTTGTTCGACCAACATTACGGTATTCCGGTTTCCGTTCTCGCTTCCGATAGTTTCAGCCGGATAAATCTCGACAAGTATAACGTGTTGATTCTTCCCGGCGGCGGTATTGTTACCGAGACGGACATTGCGAAACTCAAAACGTGGGTTGAGTCCGGTAACACGTTGATTGGTTATGATAGTTCATTACGAACACTCATTCAAGCGGGTTTGATTGACGCGGAAATTGGTGCGGGACGAGGTTCTTTTCTTGGCATTACGTTTCAAACGGAAGTTGACTTAAACAGTCCATTGTTACTCGGTTACGCAAAGAAGAATTTGCCGGTATTCAAAGACGGAGGTTCGATTTTAGCAAAGCCGTCTAACAGATTGGACACGCCGATTTCATACACCAACACGCCGCTCTTGTCGGGAAACGTACAAGCACAAATGGTCGAATCGCTTGCCGGAACACCGGTCGTTGTTACTAAACGAGCAGGACGGGGACAAGTAATCGCGTTCGCGTTTGACCCGCAGTTTCGCACGGTTTGGTACGGTACGAACAAACTAACCGCCAACGCCGTTTTCTGGGGAAGTAAACTTGGAGGCAACCGCGGCGGCTTCGGCGGCGGCAGACCACGCGGCGGTGACACGGCAATTCCTGTTCCCAATGCACCGGCTTCCGGTGCGAATGGTGACGAATAACCTTGACCAATTATACGACATCTCTTTGCCCCGTAAGGGGCTGAATCTTGATAACCCCGTGCGGTAGCACGGGGTAGGCATCCGCCAATACTGGAACCTCGTAAGAGGTTCAACCAAAACCACCGCTGATTATAACACTTTGTTCACCCCCTTACGGGGGTGGGTTTTGAAGGTGGTCTTACCCCGTGCTAGCGCACGGGGTTATCGAGATTTTACCCCTTACGGGGTAGGGACTCGTAGCAACGTTTAATAATCCATAACCAACATTTTGGGTTACGACTACATCACGGCACAAAAAATTTCAATCGTGACAGGTATATTACTTTGTGCTTCTGTAAATTTGTGTAAAAAAATATTCAAAGGGCAACTATGAAAAACAGCGGTAGTTTATTAACACATTTAGAATGTGTAACGTGCGGGAAAAAATACTCCTATCAAGAACCGCGTACGGTTTGTGAAGACGAAAATTGCAAGGCGATTTTGTCGGCACAATACAATTTTGCGGCATGCAAGTTGATGAAATCGGAATTGAAAAACCGTCCGGCAACGATGTGGCGTTACCGCGAGTTCTTGCCGGTACTGAATTTGGAAAACATCGTTACACTTGGCGAAGGTTTCACACCGATTCTCCCGCTCACCAATCTCGGCAAGCATACAAGCGGTCGTCAGGTCTTCTACAAAGACGAATCGCTAAACCCGACGTGTTCGTTCAAAGCACGCGGTCTGAGTGCCGCTGTTTCAAAAGCGAAAGAACTTGGTGTTAGGGAGACGGTTATTCCAACCGCCGGAAATGCGGGCGGGGCGTTGGCTGCTTACTCCGCGAAAGCAGGGATAAAGGCACACGTTTTTATGCCGAAGTTGACACCAATCGCTTTCAAAGCGGAAGTTGAACTCTTCGGCGCGGAATTTCGTGAAATAGACGGAAACATCAGTGACTGCGGCAAACTCGCAAACGCCGAAGCGGTCAAACATAATTGGTTTGATGTTTCGACATTGAAGGAACCGTATCGTTTGGAAGGAAAAAAAACGATGGGTTATGAAATCGCCGAGCAATTCGGTTGGGACGTTCCCGATGTAATTCTTTACCCGACAGGTGGCGGCACAGGAATCATCGGTATTTGGAAAGCATTCGACGAACTGGAAGAACTCGGCTGGATTGGCAAAAAACGTCCGCGAATGGTTGCCGTGCAGAGTGAAAATTGTAACGGGATTCATACCGCGTTTCAAAACAAAGAGTTGTCATCCGCATTCAAAGACAATGGTTTCACACTCGCAAACGGATTACGTGTTCCGAAACCTTACGCTGACAAAGTAATTCTGAAAGTGTTACGTGATAGCAACGGAAACTCTGTCAGTGTAAACGACGACGAAATTCTCGCGGCGTTACGTGAAATCGCGTCAGGAGAAGGTTCGTTTTGGACACCGGAAGGTGCGGCGTTATGGCACGCGTTCAAGGTGTTGACACAATCTAACCGGATAACAGCCAACGAAAAAGTTTTGTTGCTAAATACCGGCAGCGGATACAAGTATCTCGAAAATTTACTACCGTACATCCGGCGGTAGTTCAGGCCACTGCATATTATCTTCGGGTTGTGCGGCTTGTTCGTTTGTTTCCGTCGGTTCTGGTTCAGGTGCTTGCAAGTCTTGTAACGTGAAAAACTGTTTCTCTTGTTCCTCGTCGGAGTCTTGCGGCGTTAAAATCGTATCAAGGAGTTCGTCACGACGCTGCAACACAAAATACACAAGCCCAGACAGCAACAGGAACACCGCCGCCAACAATACCAGAAACTTAAAAAACGCTACACTGAAAAAAAAGTACATAGTGAACTGTTATACCGAACACGGTTAAAATTTTTAGAGACGTTATATGCCTGTAACGGTTGAAATCTACTCCCAACCGCGACAAGTATAAAAGCCAAAAACTAACTCCTCACAACTTCCCCACCAACTCTTTTACAGCATCCACACTTTTCCTGAACGCTGCCGCCTCGTTGTCGTCTAGTGATAACTCTATTATCTTTTGCACGCCGCCGTTTCCCAGCACAACCGGTACGCCTACAAAGTAACCGCCTACGTTGTACTCCTTATCGCAGTACGCCGCACATGGAATCAACCTCCGCGAATCGCGGACTACCGCCTCTACCATCTGCGCCGCCGCCGCCGCCGGTGCGTAGTACGCACTGCCGGTTTTTAGCAGCGAAACAATTTCCGCACCGCCGTCACGTGTCCGCTTAACTATCTCGTCCAGCCGCGAACGCTCTATCAACTGCGTTACCGGTATCCCGCCAACCGACGCACAACTCAATAGCGGCACCATCGTGTCGCCGTGTCCGCCGAGCAACATCGCGATTACGTCCTTCACGCTCACACCAAGTTCAGCCGCTACGAACGCGCGAAAACGTGCCGTGTCCAAAACTCCCGCCTGTCCGATTACACGTTCCTTCGGGAACTTCGTCACATCCAACACACGTTGAGCCATCGCGTCGAGCGGGTTACTGACAACGATGACGACCGCGTTCGGACTTGTGTCGCGAATATGTTCGGCAACGCTGCCGACGATACGCGAGTTTGTCGCGAGTAAGTCGTCGCGGCTCATACCGGGTTTACGCGCAACGCCAGCGGTAACGACAACAACATCGCTGCCAACAGTGTCGGCGTAGTCGGTTGTTCCGACGATACTGACATCAAACGCGGCAATTGGTGATGCCTCTAACAAGTCGAGTGCTTTCCCGTGCGGCATAGATCCGGCTTCAGGAATGTCAAGTAAAACAATATCCCCCAACTCCCGCGCCGCGCACCAGTTAGCAGTAGTAGCACCAACATTTCCGGCACCAACAATAGTAATCTTCGCTCGTTTCATAGTTTTAAATAAATGGTAAAAAGGAAAACATAAGAGTAACACATTATAACGGAGTAAAACCAAAATATAAGTAGTACCGAAGAGGTATTAACTAAACTTTTGCGAAAAGGATTTGGCGGAGTTTCTCACATCATTGTCCAAAAACAATCCGCAACGAAAACATCTCGCAAACTACATCACCAGCTTTACAATGTCATTTTTCACAGGTAGGTAAGGATAGAATACAGAAAACTATGCTTTCCTACCCTTGACTATCTGTGAAAAAAACGAAAAGACATATAACCTGCCCACCAATGAACTTATGGAAACTGTTAATTTTGGGAAAGTGCCGGTTATTGAAACACTATTTTAATTTCGTTCCAATAACCTGCTTCGCAACTCCAGCCGTTAGGTTGATTGAGTAATTCGAGTTTGACCGTTTTTCCGGCGTACTCCGAAAGATCGACGGAAACGTCTGTCCAGCCGCCGATAATTTGGCGTTTCAATAATTCCTTGCCGTCCGCTTTGACAATCAATTCCCAATCGAATTGGGCTTTGGCGGCATCGTGAGCGGCAACGACGAGTTTCAGCGTCGGCTTTTTGTCCTTCGGCAATTCAACGGTTTTCGACAAAATACACGGTTCGCCCTTTGCCTTCGGATGGGTCATCACAACGTCTTTTTTACCGTGATATTGTTTCCGATAACCGGGGTCCATATCGGGACCGCAATCGGTCAGTTTCCAACCGGGGAAGAATTTTTCAACGGCTTCGTCGAGTGAATACTCCCGCTTTTCGATTAATTTGTACTCAGCATCGGTGAATTTAGTGTTTTGCGGCAGATCGGGCTTCCAAGCCGGTTTGTACGGTTTCGGCGAAGTTTGCACTATCGTAATTCTTGGTCGTCCAAAAATGTTACCGCGAACCGTTGCCATGTGTCCCGATGAATTTTGTCTGGGAATCCAAAAGACCTCTTCGCCATTGCGTTTGACGATTTTTCCGCCGGATTGGAGAACCGCTTGCCGCGCCAGTTTTTCGCAAACGTCAAGCAAGGCGGGAAAGTTGTATTCCGTGTAACTGAACTTCGTTTTTTCGTCGAGTTTCTCACTGAATCGCGGCGGAAGTTTCGAAAAACCAAGCGTGGTGAACAAAACACCGCCCGCATTGGACGGATTACAATCGGAATCCTGACCGCATCGGGTCGAAAGAACAATCGTTTGGTCGAGGCCGCCTTTTCCGTACAGTAAGCCGACGAGAATGTACGCTCCGTTGATTTTAGCATCAATGTTAAACTTGCCTGTATCACAGGACACACGGCGGTAATCCAGATTTTTCTGATATTTTTCGTCGATTTTATGCCAACACGTTGTCCAGTCACTTGGGTTTTCGTCGTACCATTTCATAACATCCCGAACCATTTCGGCATACTGCGAATCCGGCGGAATACAATCCAAACCGGCGGCGATAATTTTTTTAATGTCGGTTTCAAAAAATGCTTCGGCGTACATTCCGCCGACGAATTGTCCGGCATAAATTCCGTCGCCGTAATTCATTAACCCGCCGAATTTTTCGCCGAGTTCAACAACAACCTTCGGCAAACCGGGAGCGATGAGACCGGAATAATCCGCTTCGATTTGATAATCAATATCGTCAGCGTGTTTGTTGAATGCCGGATGCCCGCTGTCGGGCGGAGCAATTCCCCGCCGAAGATTTTTGCGTCCGGCATCGTTAGCGTGCCAAAGTTGATAGCCGCTGTTGGCAAAGTCGATACCTGCTTGCCGTTGTGAAACGTCCAGACCATATTGTTCCATACTGCGCAGAAATGTCATTTCGACGTAAAGGTCGTCCTGACCGAAGGCGTGATTTATCATTTCCGGTGTCCATTTCGGCATCTTGTCTTCGGGAATGATCGTTCCGTTGAATTTGAACTCAGTTGGAGCTCCCCAACAGACACCGGCAATTTGTCCGATCCAACCAGCTTTCATTTTGTCGCGGTAATCCTTCACGGAAATCTCGCGGAATTCCTGTGCAATAATTGGAGCCGCCGAAACAATCAGCAACAGAGCTAAAGTAGTCGATACGAGTTTTTTCATAAGATATTCCTTTTGTGAGGGGTGAAATGTTTTGAAAACAGCAACCACACTATCACAAATCGTAAAAATAGCAATACCCTGCGGCACGTCGGAAACAAGTTCATTTCGGTAAATTGATTGCGGTGATGCGTAAACTTTTTATTTTCCGCCTACACACAAAAATTTTTCACGTTTCCCTTGCGGCATATTGTCAAATTATAATTGTGTGGTAGAATTTAGCGGTCTATTGTTATGTGACGAATGCAAGACGTGTCATTCGTTCAGGATATGGTAACCAAAATTAGATACACAACTATTATATGGACATTTTAGAACGCGGGTTTGAGGTCGTCGGTGACGCTATGAACGGTATCACCAAGTGGGTCGAGACCCGGATTACTTCTCTTTTTGGGTCGGCTAACGCTCGTTATGTTAAGCGGTTGCAGCCGCGAATTGACGCTATTGCGGCGTTAGAACCTGCTTTGCGGAATATGACGGACGACGAACTCCGTTCGCAAACCGTTCTCTTCAAACGGCGGCTCGCGAGCGGTGAAACACTCGACGACATCCTTGTCGATGCGTTCGCTACTTGCCGTGAAGCGTCGCGGCGTATTACCGGTTTGCGTCATTACGACGTTCAGTTACTCGGCGGTATGGTGTTGCACAGCGGAGCAATCGCGGAAATGATGACCGGTGAAGGTAAAACGCTTGTCGCTACGTTGCCCGCGTACCTGAACGCAATCGAAGGTAAAGGTGTTCACGTTGTCACCGTCAACGACTATCTCGCACGCCGCGATATGGAATGGATGGGACCGATTTATATGTCGCTCGGTCTGACTGTCGGCGCAATTCAGTCGAATATGGAAACGCTCGACCGGCAGAGAGCGTACAGGTGCGATATAACTTACGGTACGAACAACGAATTCGGTTTCGACTATCTGCGCGATAATATGCGTTACGCCGCAAAAGGCGACAACCATTACGACCCGCACCACCAGCAGTCGCAAGGTCGTCTTCATTACGCAATAGTTGACGAGGTTGACAACATCCTCATTGACGAAGCGCGAACGCCGCTAATTATTTCAGGTCCCGCACGCGACGACGTTACACGGTATCGCGTTGCCGACAGTATCGCGCGACAGTTGGTTCGCGACACCGATTTTGAAGTCAACGAGAAAGACCATACCGCTCATATGACCGATTCGGGAGTGCGGCGCGCGGAGCATCTCGCGGGTGTTGAAAGTTTTTATACCGCAGGAAATATGGAATGGCCTCATTTGATTGACAACTCGCTCAAAGCACATCATCTTTACAAACGCGATGTCAATTACGTGATTATGGACGGCGAAATCGTTATCGTTGACGAGTTTACCGGTCGAACGATGCAAGGTCGTCAGTGGAGCGACGGGCTGCATCAGGCAGTCGAAGCGAAAGAGAACGTTAAGGTTAAAGAGGAAACGCAAACTTACGCAACTATTACGTTACAAAACTTTTTCAAGTTGTACGACAAAATCGCCGGTATGACCGGTACAGCGATGACGGAAGCGTCGGAGTTTTGGAAGATTTACAAACTCGACGTGATAACGATTCCGACGAACCGACCGATCCAGCGTCTCGACAACCCCGACCAGATTTACAAAACTGAATCTGAAAAGTATTTTGCGGTTGTTGAAGAAATTGAGCGAATGAACAAGTGGGACATTCTCGAACTAGGCGGCGACCGTGATATTCCCGGTACGATTCTCCGTGAAGAAGACGAGCGAATTGAGATTATTCCGAAGGGCAGTAAGCAGCCGGAGTGGTTCGATAAAAAGGACGTTCGCGAAATTAAACGCAAAGGCAGACCGATTCTCGTTGGTACTGTTTCGATACAAAAGAGCGAGGTAATTTCGGGTATGCTTGACAGAAAGGGTATCAAACATCAGTTGCTCAACGCGAAACCGGAGTACATAAAACGCGAGGCGGAAATCGTTGCACAGGCGGGACGTAAAGGTGCGGTGACGATTGCGACGAATATGGCGGGACGCGGAACGGACATCATTCTCGGCGGTAATCCCGAAGCGATGGCGTGGTCGATTTTGCAGGCAACGTACCCGACACGTCTGGAAGTTCCGCAGGAAGAGTGGACAAAGTTGGTGACCGAAATCGAACAACGTGAGAAGATGAAGGCGGACGGTGACGAAGTTCGCGGAATGGGCGGACTGCATATCATTGGTACCGAACGTCACGAAGCACGGCGTATTGACTTGCAACTTCGCGGACGTTGCGGACGGCAGGGCGATCCCGGAACTACGCGGTTTTTCCTGTCGCTCGAAGATGACCTGATGCGTATCTTCGCGGGTGATTGGATTAAAAATGTTATGAATTTTCTCCGTATCGAAGACGGAATCCCAATCGAAAGCGGAATGGTTACACGGCGTATCGAAGCGGCACAGAAGAAAGTTGAAGAGCGAAATTTCGACGTGCGAAAGAATTTGCTCGAATATGATGAGGTGATGGATTATCAGCGAAAAAGTGTTTACGGTTATCGTCAACGGATTCTCGACGGTGCAAACTGCAAGGAACTGATTCTTGAGATGATTGACGAACAGATTGAGAAATACCTCAACGATTATCTTCATCGGGATTACGGCGCGGGGATGTTTGCGGCGTGGGTTTCGAGTAAGATGTCAACCGAATTTGACCCGAAAGAATTTCGCGGTATGGCTTACGACTCGGCGTGTGAGTTTGCGGCGGATTACGCAAACCGGATGGCGGAGTCAATGGTTCTTGATATGATTGAGGAGAATCTGCCGGAAGACGCGGAGCAGTCGGAGTGGAACTGGCAAGCGTTGTGTAAGGGTTCAAACACACGTTGGCATACGAATTACCGTGATACCGACTTGAAAAGGTTGGGACGTGAGAACATCGCGGAGGAAATGATAAGCAAAGCGCAACGTTATATTGATTCGGTTGACCTCTCTGACGGTAAGCAGTTTCTCGAACCTGATTTCGGGATACGGACAGCGATTGCGTGGATTAAGCAGAAGTTTGACATAACGATTGACGCGAAAGAGTACGCAGGCGAAATTGAGCCGTTACACTTTAAGAGTGAGTTGCGTAAACTGACACACGAAAAGTATCGTGAGAAGGAAGTGCAATTTCCGGTTCTCGCGGGGTTGCTTCACTTCACGATTCGTGACGCACAGGGTAAACGTTACGACCGTGAAGGTCTAGCGGCGTGGGCGCGGGAACGGTTTGGAGTTGACTTTACGCAGGAAGATTTGAAGAACAAACAGCGTGCGGAAATCGAAGAGGCGATGTTTGCGCAGTCGAAAATCGCGTCGGAGAAAACGCCGGAAACGTATAAGGAACTGCGTGAGAAACTTGATGACGTGCTGAAGGCGGGCGGTTTTGACCCGGTTGAGATACGAACGGCAAACGAAACTGCTGGTCAAGTCAAACCCGGTCAACAGCATAGCGGTTCACGTTTTGCCGCGAGAAGTATGGCGAAACAAACGACTCGTTACACCGGAAAATACGCAACGGGCAAATCACGTTCGGAGCGTGAAGTAGAGGAGAAGAAACAGAATCTCAATAAGAGTTTGCCGGAGTTGGAATCGTTTTGCAAGTGGGTTTCGACGGAGTTGCAAACGGATTTAACGCCGGAACAGGTTTCACAGTGGGACGTTCACGAGTTGGAAGACCGCTTGTCGTCGCTGGCGGAAGACCGTTTCAATCCTGAGATACGAAAGATGGAACGTTCGTTGGTGCTGCAAATTCTGGACACGGTTTGGAAGGAACATTTGCAGGTTATCGACCAACTGCGTTCGAGTATCGGCTTACGCGGCTACGCACAAGTTGACCCAAAGGTAGAGTTCAAACGTGAGGGAATGAGAATCTTCAACGATATGTGGGATTTGATTTATCAACGGGTAACGGACTTGATATTCAGAATGGAGCAGTTCGACCCGGACTTCATAAGTTCGACGTGGAACGAAACATCAGCAACGCACGCCGAAGCGGACGACGCAGTTCACGCTGTCGCTCATAACAGACAGACGGAAGATATAAACGACGGTAGCGAACCAGTAAAGGTAGAAACAATCCACCGCGCTGGTCCCAAAATAGGTAGAAATGACCCGTGTCCGTGCGGCAGCGGGAAAAAGTATAAACATTGCTGTTTGAGAAAAAAACAGGGCTGATGCATACGGCGAGTAAAGCCGCATAAAACGAAGGGACGTAAAAAACAGTAGTCCAAAACACGAGGCGAAGATATACTTATCACGTTTGGAAATTGCTTCCAAACGCAATGTCGCCTCGAGCAAACATTATTTGGAAAAACTAAAGGCATACAATTACTATATGGTTTTAAGGAAACAAAAAACCTAATTTTTACTAGAAACACATCAGTAGCAATGAGTCCCCCCAAATATAAGTCATCGTAAAACAATAAAACGCTCTTTACATTGCAATAGACGGCGGAGTTTTCTGCCTATCATCATACAGGTAACGTTTGAAAATTACGTTACTTACATTGCTGCTTAATAGATGTTGACAAAGAATCCTTACCCCGTAGGGAAGGGTTTGCGTTGTTTCTTGACAACAAGCGTCACTCGATACGTTTGATGTTCCATAATCAACAAACATTTTGAGTTACGATTACATCGCGGCACAAACAATTTTCAATCGTGTTCAGACAGAAAAAATCTGGACAAGTCATTCTCTGATAGATATTTTGTGTCATCATTATCCTCCGTTTTTTTGGCGACAATTGCCACACTACAAGTATTTGCATTTTTCAAAATTTGTCTACTGTTTTTTTTCCAAATCCAACCGGGCTTTCTCTTTTTGATTGTTTTTCAATTTCTCAAGAAGTTGTTGTCGCTTTTCCGGTTCATCTTTAAGCCAAAATTCAACTTAAACAGGGTAAGCAAAGCCGCCGCATCTTGTGAAATATCAGCACTGGTCTGCAAAATCTGGACGCGGAATGGGAAATAAGACATGTTTTTTTGATTTTACATTGACGTTAAAACTTGGGCTTACGTGATTTGCTTGACTTGTGAAGTGGCGGATGGTTTCGTTAGCATTTTTGTATTACACGTTCGCCCCTTACGCTTTTCTTCAATACACTTTTTGCGTTGTTAAGTAATTGCGATTATATAAACTCGTTCATTGCTTTGTTGTATATGACTAAAAACTTTTCCGAACATTACATCAACGACATCACTCGTTCGGCGGTTTTACTTTACCAAAATATAACTGGCTCGGCTTATTATAACTTAACGACGAATGTACACGTTCATCGTTATACCAATCAATAAAACTTTTCAATCGAAATTGTCGAGCGCGTCTTGCTAACATTCAACACAAAAATTCACGTCCATCGTGTTCGATAACCACCACGACAAAATCGTCCGACTATACCAATCGATAATCGCGGTCAAGTACATAAACTATTGTGACAACGCAACATACGTAATGTCGGTTGACCAAATATGGTTCAGTCGCTACGGCACAACATCGTAAATAGTCATTCTCCATTGTGAGACGACCAACTTTTTGTAACAAATCCGCGATGTCAACATCGTTTGCGACGGGCGGCTTCTTGCTGCGACCATCGGCAAACAACTCGGACATTCGTTCGAGCAACTGCGACTTCGCAACATTGACCGAATGAACTTCGTAATTCGCCGCAATCTCGCTGACTGTCAACTCCTGACGAACAGCAGCCAACGCAACTTTCGACTTAAACTCCGGCATGTAAGTGGTGCGTTTTCTACTCATAAGGGATTCCAAAAACGGGGGTTAAAAAAAGTATATTTTATATCTTATTCCCCCCATTCCGCGCCCAGTTTTTGCAGTCCACCGCTAAGTGAAAGATTGGTTAGCGAAGCATAAGAAGATAAATCTACATTTTTTATCGGGCTACAGTCCGAATCTCAACTTGATCGAACGGCTTTGGAAATTTTTCAACGAAAAGGTTCGGAACAATCGGTATTACGCTTCTTTTAAGGAATTTACGGAGGCGTGCAAGAGTTTCTTTCGCTGCCGAAAGAAATGGACGAAAGAGCTACGCTCTCGAATCACCGAAAAATTTCACCAATTCAATGCAAATGTTTCAAGTAATTAGGGGATAACGTTGGCAAATCAGTGAAAGATTCATTGAAACTGACTTGGCTGCGTCTCGGAATTGCGATAGAATACTCTGTTGACAATCTATTGTCGGAAGTGGAGGTGAAGGTCTGTTTTTTTTGTACTTACACCGAACACCCACTTTTTTGCAAGAGCAAAATTTGGAATGTGCAGTTTACATATTCAATCAAATCTGGTATGCTACTCTGTTTGTTAATTTCCCTTAATTGTTGATATTGCATTATTCATAACACATACCTAAATGGACATACTTGAGTTAATTCTTCCGAAAATTCGGTCGCCGAAGGATTTGCGGGGGCTTTCTGGACGGCAGATTCGTTTGTTGGCGGCGGAGATTCGGGAGGAGTTGTGTCAGGTCTCTGACAAGCGTTCGGTACATTTCGCGTCGAATATGGGCGTTGTCGAGTTGACGATTGCTTTACACGCTTCGTTTGACTTTTCGCACGACCGCCTTATCTGGGATACCGGTCACCAATGTTATCCGCACAAATTGTTGACCGGACGTTTTTCCGAATTTTCCTCTATGCGGACACGCGGCGGTTTGATGGGCTTTCCGAACCCCGGAGAGAGTGAGTACGATTTGATGATGACTGGTCACGCCGGTTGCAGTGTCGGCACGGCTCTTGGTATAAAAGTTGGCGACGAATTGGTTGACAGTACTGACAAACGGTATAGTGTCGCGGTTGTCGGTGACGCGGCGTTTGCGTCAGGGTCAATCTTCGAGGCGATGGGTCACGCGGGCTGGTTACGGAAAAACATAACGATAATTCTCAACGACAACAAGATGGGAATCTGTCCGCGAACGGGCGGCATTTCCGGCACGCTCGACCGCCTGCGAATGGCGCGAACGTATCTCGGATTCAAACATTCGCTGCGTTACATCATCCGCAACATTCCGTTTGCTAACAAGTTTGCCGAACGGTTTCTCAGCGGTTTCAAAGACGGAATCAAAGCGGCGTTCATTGGCGGTATGTTGTTTGAAGAACTTGGATTTCGGTACATCGGTCCCATTGACGGTCACGATGTCGCGAAGTTAAGGCGATACTTTCAACTCGTTCGGAAGTACGAAGAACCGGTTTTGCTTCACGTGTTCACACAAAAAGGATGCGGTTTTGAGGCGGCGGAAGAAGACCCGACCGTCTATCACGCGCCGTCACCGACGCTTGTTCGTCAGCATCATTACGACGAGAACGGGCATTCAACAATTACGTCTGGTGGTATCACCAGCAGTCGTAAACGAATCAAGCATCTGTTTTCGGCGAGCAGCGACGACGGGAGTTTACCGGCTACGAAGAACGGTTTGGTTTCGTCGTTCACGCAGCAGATTAGCGAGGCGGTGTTGAATGTCGCGGACGAGAACGGGCGGACGGTAGTTGTGACGGCGGCGATGACGCAGGGAACGATGTTAGAACAGTTTCGCGATATGTTTCCGAAACGGTTTTTTGATGTCGGGATTTGCGAGTCGCACGCGGTAATCTTCGCGGCGGGATTGGCGAAGGCGGGTATGCGACCGATTGTCGCGATTTATAGTACGTTTTTGCAGCGTAGTTACGACCAGATTTTTCAGGAATTGTCGTTACAACGATTACCGGTTTTGTTGTTGCTCGACAGAGCGGGTGTTGTTGGTGCGGATGGACCTACGCATCACGGCGTATTCGATATTGCGTACTTGCGGCCGTTTCCGAATTTCGTTCTGATGACACCGGGCGACGCGCTCGATGTTGAGCCGATGGTATGTTTTGCAATGACGCTGAATTGTCCGACGGCGATTCGGTATCCGAAGGCGGACTCGCCATTTGTTGAACGGGAACTGGTTGACATCGAATTAGGGCGGGCGGAACGGGTACGCGAAGGGATTGACGGCGACATACTGGTTTGCGGCGGACATTTGGAGTTAGCACTCAACGCGGCGAAGGAAGTTGGTAAAAATCTCGACGGGATGGGACGTGTTGATTTGGGAGTAATCAACGCACGATTCATCAAACCGCTGGACACGGAAATAATTTTCGAGTCATTGAACAAGGGGAAGTTTATAGTAACAATGGAGGAAGGAATGTTGGCGGGCGGATTCGGGAGCGCGGTACTGGAAGCGGCGGCAGAGGCGGGCTTCGATACAAGGTTGATAAAGAGAATCGGAATCGGTGACCATTATGTAGAACACGCGGAACGGAGCGAGCAATTGGAGTCGTTGGGTTTTACGGAACGACATATAATAGAGATTTGCAGAGAATTGCAATACAAGATTAAACCGACGTTGAAGTAGAGAATAATTCGCGAGTGAGCGTGGGTGAGTAAAAAGTAATGCTCTTGACGTACATAAATTTTTTCAGTACAATTGCCTGTTTACATATTGTTTCGTCCGTAACACAAAAACTCTAACTGACCATTCTAAATTTTACAATCACAATGTTTCCATATATCGCGTTGGCAATAGTCACGTTGCCAGTTATTGAACTTTTAAGTCTGTACCTGATGTGGTGGGGAATGGGCGTAATTGCGATGGCGTTGTGGATTATCCTGACCGGATTTTGCGGTATAATTTTCGCGAAGAGTCAAGGTATGCGGTATTGGCACAGAATTAACGCCGAACTGGACAAAGGGGAACAGCCGACAGATTCCGTACTGCACGATTTGCTAATAGTGTTCGCCGGATTCGCGTTAGTATTACCGGGACTATTCACAGATATCATAGGATTCGCGTTGTTCCTGCCGCCAGTCCGTAATCGTGTAATCAACAGAATAAAAAAGACGTTCACAATGTACAGGAAAAAAAGCCAATCATCAGCATCAGCATCGGAAACAGTAAATTCAGCCAACGAATACAACGCACGAGAAGATGTGATAGATGCGTAACATAATAACTCAAACTGTAAAGAAATGAGTAATAATAAACAAATCTAGTCCTTGTCCGACGGATATTGCCGCTTGAACATAAATGGTATAGAATGTGGAATAAATAAGCGGCGTATTACGCTACTTGAATAAATTTGCTAACTAAATCCAATTAACCAATAATGAACAAAACTATGCCGCACGTACTAGCCGGAAAACCTGCTCCACGCGACTTGCTCATCAATATCGCCCAACTTGAAAAAGATTACTACACCAAAACGCCTGATACGCGAAAACCGTCGCAGCGTGTTTCGTTCGGTACGAGCGGACATCGCGGGAAACCGGCTGACGGCTCATTCAACGAGTCGCACGTACTCGCAATCGTGCAGGCAATCTGTGATTACCGAGCCGAACGCGGTTATACCGGTACGCTCTTTCTCGGCAAAGACACTCACGCCGCGTCAAATCCCGCACAGCGTACCGCCCTCGAAGTGTTAGCCGCGAACAAGGTTTCCGTATGTTATCAAGAGGAAGACGGTTACACTCCAACACCCGTCATCTCGCACGCCATCCTAACACACAATCACAACCGCAAACATTCATACGCGGACGGTATCGTTATCACACCGTCGCACAATCCGCCGTCCGACGGCGGCATAAAATACAATCCGCCAAATGGCGGTCCCGCTGATACGGACGTTACAACGTGGATACAAGACCGCGCGAACAAAATCTTGGGAGACGGTAACAAGTCAGTAGCGAAACTGGACTACGAAGCGGCAATCAAAACGGATTACATAATCCCAACCGACTTCGTTACACAGTATGTCGCCGACTTACACAACATCGTTGATATGAAAATCATCTCCATCTCCAAAATCAGAATCGGAGTTGACCCGCTAGGCGGTGCGGGAACGGCGTATTGGAAACCGATCGCGAAAGCGTATGACCTTGACATAACATTAGTGAACGACAGAATCGACCCAACGTTCTCGTTCATGACTGTTGACCACGACGGCAAAATCAGAATGGATTGTTCAAGCCCGTACGCAATGCAAGGGTTGGTCGCGATGAAAGACAAATTCGATATCGCGTTTGCTAACGACCCCGATACCGACCGTCACGGTATCGTCACTCCGTCTGTCGGCTTGCTAAATCCGAACTACTACTTGGCTGTCGCAATAAACTATTTATACCGCCATCGCCCCGGTTGGAGTGAGTCGCTTGGCATCGGTAAAACGTTGGTATCAAGTGCAATCATCGACCGAGTCGCGTCGGATTTAGGACGTTCGCTGGTAGAAGTGCCTGTCGGTTTCAAGTGGTTCGTTGACGGTCTGTATGAAGGAACAATCGGATTCGGCGGCGAAGAAAGTGCTGGTGCGAGTTTCCTGCGTTCAAACGGGAAAGTATGGACAACAGACAAAGATGGAATAATTCTGAATTTGCTAGCGGCGGAAATTCTGGCGGTAACAAACGAAGACCCAGGCAAACACTATCAGGAAATCGAATCGAAATTCGGTAAAGCATACTATACGAGAGTTGACCAACCAGCGAACGCGGTGTTGAAGGACAAACTGAAAAACCTATCCCCCGTGACAATGAAAGCAACAGAACTTGCGGGCGACAAAATCGCGAGCAAGATAACAAAAGCGTCCGGTAACAACGCGGCAATAGGCGGCTTAAAAGTAACAACCCAAAACGGCTGGTTCGCAGCCCGACCGTCAGGCACAGAAGACATTTGCAAAGTTTACGCGGAGTCGTTTGTAAGCGAGACACACCTGAATCAAATAATAAAAGAAGCCGGTGAAATAATTGAAAACGGATAATAAATTACAACAAAGACAACATTAACGACGCGACATATAATTAAAACCAATGCCCGACCTAAACGTCTCAAATCGACTTCACACAATCGCAAGCCAAATCCCTGACAATATCGCAATCGCGGAACCGTTGCGCGGCATCACTGGCACACGTACCGCGAACGACTACCGCACCATTACATTTCGTGAACTTGACGACGACGTAAACCGAATCGCAAGGGGACTTGTCAACTTCGGTATTGAGCGTGAAATGAGAATCGTTCTAATGGTTCGTCAGGGAATCGACTTCGTTGCTCTGTTCTACTCGCTGCTGAAAGTCGGTGCGGTAGTGGTGTTAATCGACCCTGGAATGGGGTTGCGTCAACTGCTAAACTGCTTGTCGCAAGTCAACCCCGACGGCTTCGTCGCAATCCCGATGGTTCACGCCGTCCGATGTTTTTGCTCACACAAATTTCCCAACTCAATACACAACGTCACCGCTGGTCGCCGATTGTTCTGGGGTGGAACAACTCTCACAGCGTTACGTCAAACAGAATCGTGTGAACAGTTTTCTGCGTCAACAAAACCAGACGACAATGCCGCAATCATATTCACAAGCGGCAGTACCGGCGAACCCAAAGGCGTTTTGTATTCACATCGTATCTTCGATACCCAAGTTCACGAAGTCGCAACAAGGTATGGAATTGATATGGGCGGCATCGACCTAGCGGCGTTCCCGTTCTTCGGACTATTCAACGCCGCAATGGGAACAACAGCCGTAATCCCCGAAATGAATCCGACAAAACCAGCGAAGTTGAATCCGAAAAAATTTATGGACGCAGCCGATGCGTGGCAGGTAACACAGTCGTTCGGCTCACCTGCGTTGTGGAATCGCGTAGCCAAGTACTGTGAGCAGTCGGGTAGAAAGTTCAAAACGTTGCGGCGTTGTGTCTCCGCAGGCGCACCAATAGCACCGTCGTTACTAGCAAGAATGAAAAAAATAATAGCACCGGACGGCGACATCTTCACACCGTATGGAGCGACAGAATCGTTGCCGGTAGCGTCGATAAGTGCGAGCGAAGTATTGAAAGAAACCGCCGAGAAAACGAAAACCGGAAAAGGAATCTGTGTAGGTAACAGGTTTGGCGGTATCGAATGGAATGTAATAAAGGTAACAGAAAAAGCGATACCGACATTGGACGAAGCGGAAATCTTAACGACAAACCAAGTAGGTGAACTTATAGTGACAGGTAATCAGGTGACGAAACGGTATGTAACAGGAGCGAGCGACGCGAACGAAAAATCGAAAATAAAAGAAGGCGAAAGAACATGGCACAGAATCGGAGACGTTGGCTATATCGACGAACAAGACCGTTTCTGGATATGCGGTCGCAAATCACATCGGGTAGAAACAGAACAAGAGACAATGTTTACAGTACCATGTGAAGCAATTTTCAATCAGCACAAATCAGTTTACCGTTCTGCTTTGGCAGGAGCGGTAATCAGCGGTAAGAAAAACGAAGAAGGAGTACCATACCGCGAACCGTGTATCTTCATAGAACCAAAACCGGAAGAATACCCAAAAACAAAACACGCAGAAAAAACACTAATAGAAGAACTACGAACATTGGCAAAGTCCTCACCGCTGACAGAACAAATAAAAAACATATTCATACTAAAACATTTTCCGGTAGATGTTCGTCATAACGCAAAGATAAACAGGGAGAAACTATCGGATACGGCAACGAAGAAATGTAAGCATAACCAAGTCGGCTAAAAATTGGTGATACACTAGGACCAATGATTCTGGCAACGTGCATCCTGACAGCGGGAAATCAAAAAGGAATCCTGATAGTATTTGTAATTTCTATGACTTGTACGGTAACTGACATTTCTCAATTTTTCATCCGATTATTATTGCAAAAACGCTCAAAATTTATACAACGGGCAGATATACCCACCGGATTAAGTTTGGATTCTTTCACACGTGTTAGTCGTGTGTTCTCTTTGCCAATCGGAATAATTTTTCACAGATAGTTAAGGGTAGGTAAGGATAGTTTTTTATATTCTATCCTTACCTACCTGTGAAAAAACTGAACTAGAACCGCCAAACTCCGCCGACGTTTCCGCTAAAGCCCTCGCGTTGACCGAGGAATCCTTCCAGACCAGCGTGCAATTCAACACGCCGAAGCGTTGCGTTCAAGCCGATTTCACCGATTGCTGTTCCGCCGCGCACCGACGGAGCAAGAATTGACGCGCTTCCGACATAACCGTTCGCTTCACCCGAAAACTCGTAGTCCCACACCGCACAGACATAGCCGTTCAACGAACGTGCCGGAACTGAACAACTTACCGCTTCGCACGGATCACACGGGGCTGCGCCGCGGACTGTTGCGCTGTTCGTTGTACTGCGAATTCAGAAAGTCAATGAGCAAATCTTTGTTTGCCTCTTCGCCGAAGAGTTTTTTGAAGCCGAAGTCAGTGTAAGGATTGATATAACGGGACATAGTAAAGTCTCCGTAGGTTAAAACCTACGGTTAATAAAGTGTTGTCCCTGCGGGACTTTTTAGATTTTAGATTTTGTTTTGATACGCAAAATCCCAAATCTGAAATTCTTCCATTCTCCGTGTCCACTGTGCCACTGTGACTCTGTGCGCAACACCATTCATTCTCATTTCTTTTACAGTTTGTGTTGTGATGTATCTGTAACCAAACCTACATGGATAAACAAATGATAACCACCTGCTTATCAATGAATTTGTGAAACAAAAAACATTAGTAGGTAAGTTCTGCACTTTCCAATTTAGTTTTATTTTTGTTGGGATAAAAAAACTTTTACTTTTTCTGGCGGTGCTTGGCGAAACCATTTATCTGCCTCACTTTTTTCACCTGCGGCATAATGAAGTATCCCAATAACAAGTGCTGCCTCTTCATTTCCCTGTTCTGCCGCTTTACGATACCACGTAATCGCCTCGATGAGGTTTTTCTGACCACCGTAACCCTTCATTAAACTACCAGCAAGCCGTACTTGTCCCTCGACATTTCCTTGTTCCGCCGCTTTACGAAACCACTTTACCGCCTCGGCAGAATCTTGCGTGATGCCGCCGAGTCCATCAAAATAACATACACCAAGCCGCCACTGTCCATCGGCAAATCCTTGCTCTGCCGCTTTACGAAACCACTTTACCGCCTCAGTGAAATCTTGTGAAACATCTTTACCTTCAACATAAAACAAGCCAAGTATTACTTGTGCTTTAGCGTTTCCTTGTTCAGCCAGTTCGCGTAACAGTTTCATTTCTGCGGCATCTGGAGCGTCATCGCTATTGACCATTGTAACAAGCCGCTTCTGTGCCTCGGTATGCCCCTGTTTTGCCGCTTTACGATACCACTTTACCGCCTCTGTGGAATCTTGCGGAACACCCTTACCTTCGGCATAACACTCGGCAAGTTTGAATTGCGCACCGACAAATCCCTGTTCCGCCGATTTGCGAAACCATTTAACCGCCTCGGTTTCATCTTTTGGAAAACTGTCATCACCTTCAAGATAAATGGTACCCAGTATCATCTGTCCGACAGCATCTCCCTGTTCAGCCAATTGGCGAAACCTCTTGATTGACTGGTCTTTCAATTCATCTTTGGCGGCTCCTTGTTCAGCCAGTTTACGAAGCCCCTCAATAACTCCGGCGACACCGCCTAGTTGAATACTGTCGCCATTACCTATCACTAATTCAGACAATGGTTTTTCGTTTGATCTTTGATGAATACCATTACCGTTACCGCCTTTATTATCCACATTTGTGTTGTAGTTTAGTTGCTGCGAACCATACGTGTTACTCGTCTTGAGCCGCTCGGTCATTTGATGTATAACATTCGCCCGTGAATTGGCACCGTTGAAACTATTTTGACCACTCCAAACATTCGTTTTTGGCGGGATAGCATTAGGAAGCCCCGGACTACCCGAATAATCTTCCTTTGGAATGTTAGCGTTGAAACTATTTTGACCACCCCAAACATTCGTTTGGAGTGGGATAGCATTAGGAAGCCCCGGACTACCCGAATAATCTTCCTTTGGAGTGTTAGCGTTGAAACTATTTTGACCACCCAAAACATCCGTATTTGGTGGGATAGCATTAGGAAGCCCCTGACTACCCGAATAACCTTCCTTTGGAGTGTTAGCGTTGAAACTATTTTGACCATCCCAAACATTCGTATTAGGAGTGAGAGTGTTAAGGATCCCCGGTCCCCCCAATAATTCGCTTTTTAAGTTGTTACCGTTGGAATAATCTTGTCCACCCAAAATATTCGCCCGGGAAGTGACACCGTTAGAATAATCTTGTCCGCCCAAGATATTCGCCCGGGAAGTGACACCGTTAGAATAATCTTGTCCGCCCAAAATATTCGCCCGGGAAGTTACACCGTTGGAATAATCTTGTCCGCCCAAAATGTTCGGGGTGGCGGTAACATTTTGGGCGGAAGCGGTTGTCGTCCAGCAAATCGCTGCAAGAACGGCAAGTGTAATCATAACTATACGTTTCATTGAAACCTCATTTCTGTTAAGTATGGTTGAAAATCTATTAGCCGTAATACACGATGTAAAACGGACATTTTTCTGATCCTCTTCTTTGGGAACATATCTTAATTGGGTAATGTCAACAATAATTCAGCCGTCATACCACTTTAACTTCTGACATTGTGAATGATACGGAGACTCGCTCATATACTCTTAATCATCACTTTTCTCTTAGCGATTCCTTGCCGCTCTTGTCAACGTAGCCCACCTTGTTACCTAACTTTACATACGCCAAACCTTCACAGAATTCGTCCGCCCGATCATATTTTAACGGTGTGATTTCCTTACCAGTCTTGTCGATGAAGCCCCGATTGCCGCCTAACCTTACACTCGCCAAACCTTCACTGAAACCGTACGCACCATCATATTTTAACGGTATGATTTCATTACCAGTCTTGTCGATGAAGCCACACTTGCCACCTAAACTTACACACGCCAAACCTTCACTGAAAACGTTCGCATCATTATATTTTAACGGTATGATTATCTCGCCAGTCTTGTCTATGAAGCCATACTTGCCGCCTAACTTTACAAACGCCAAACCTTCAGTAAAAAAACTCATCCAACCATCATATTTAAACGGTGTGATTTCCTTACCAGCCTTGTCGATGAAGCCCCAATTGTCACCTAACCTTACACACGCCAAACCTTCACGGAAAAAACTCGCCCAACTATCATATTTTAACGGTATGATTTCCTTACCAGTCTTGTCGATGAAGCCAGACTTGCCGTCTAACTCTACTATCGCCAAACCTTCACGGAAACCGCCCGCATGATCATATTTTAATGGTATGATTTCCTTACCAGTCTTGTCGATGAAGCCCCACTTGACACCTAACTCCACTATCGCCAAACCTTCACTGAATTCGCCCACTATATCATATTTAAACGGTATGACTTCCTTACCAGTCTTGTCGATGAAGCCCCACTTGCCGCTTAACTTTACACTCGCCAAACCTTCACTGAAATCGTACGCATTGTCATATTTTAACGGTACGATTTCCTTACCAGTCTTGTCAATGAATCCACTCTTGCCGTCTAAACTTACCCACGCCAAACCTTCACGGAAACATCTAATCTCATCATATTTACCGGCGGGAACAAGCACGGATCCATCTTTATTCAATAATCCTACCTTGCCGCCATAAGCATAGCGTTGGATTGTTTCTTCTGCAAAGATTTTGTCTGCGTTGTATTCGCAACTGAATACAACCAGAATGAATAATGTGATGAAGCACGGAAAAAATAGGTTAGTTTTGGTCATTCAGGATTCTCCTTATGAAGTGTTAATTGAATTTGTTAAATATCTATATCTATCCCCAAATACTTGCTAATTGACGCTTTTGCAAAAGGCATAACGGTACCGCTGAGCGCACTGAGCCAATTCTTAATACTAGTAATAAAGTCTGTAAAGGTATTACTATCCACTCGACTGTCATTGAGAATTTCTTTCAACTCATCAATTCGATTTTGCGGAATGTCATTTTGCATTAAAGCGGCAATCAACGATTCGAGGTTGTCAGGGATAACTCCGAGATTAATTTGGTTTTGTGAAACATTCGATGTGTTTTCGTTACCAATTGATACAGCACCTGCATAATTGTCGATAATTAGATTTGGTGCATTATCTTTTTCTACTGATGAGAACATCTGACATTCTCCTTTTAGGGTTTGTTTTTCTAGGTCAAGAGACCAACATAAAATCTTATTTCGTACTGTTTCGAGTATTCCATTCAGGTGACCCCGTGAGTATGGGCGTATAAAAGACGTTTCGCCTTTTGGTTTACTTCTTTCATTCAAAAAACGACGCAAGGAAGCAGAAACAGTAATTGCTAACTGTTCTGGCGGTAACTTGAGTCCCTCAATAATTTCATGAATTGGTAAAACGCAATTATAAAAACACATCATTTTTTCTATTACTGGGTCAAGGATTGGTACGTGAGTCCAAGTGCCATTACTATTTTGCGCTGCCAAAAATGTGGGAATCTGCCTATATTTAGGAATTGAATATCCAACAGGATAACCTTCCAACTCATATTGAAGCCACTGAGTATTTTCACACTGATCCAGTTTTTTTGCAATGACAAAAGCATGCCGTACGACATCGGACACTGAACAGTTAGTGTCTAATGCCTTTTGTTGTAATTGTAAAACGAGTGATGTCATCAAAATACCTTTCTGGAAAATTGAGAAATAAAATAAGTTAGTTAAAACACACGGAATTTGTATCGCCGCATCATTAACCTCGTATGTAATGCAAGCCACGATTGATAGTGTGTGCAGCACAGAAAGTAATACGCCTTTCGCCGAGATTGGATACCTTCTGTGTTTTACTACGAATGGTTACGATATGATTGTATTCTATTCTCCAATGTTGAATAATACTTTACCTTTCCCATCTGTAACTGTTATATTACCTTTTTGGTATGGAACAGTGTCAAATATGTGCACCTCAAAATCAAAAGTATCAATTACTTGATACTTTTGATTAAAAAGATTAGTAAATTTGCAAGAAGCTTCAAGCTTGGTACAACCATAATATCGAATTTCTATCGTTCTCCAAAAATAAGTGTTCCGTTTCGCTTCTTTCTTTTCATTTACAAAACTTTCCCCCAATGAATCCAACTCCTGTACGGACGACTTGAATTCCGCAGCGTCACCAAGAGATGAAAATTTAATTGAAGTCGTAATCATATCAGGAACGGCTGAATTTGTAAAATAAGTGGCTTCCTTAACCGCCCCGCCCCTTGATTCTATCAACGAACTTGTATCTAGCAATCCATATTTAACATCCCCACGGGGTCTAAACATCCGATCAAATAATAAAATACCTGATGTTTTCTCCCCTAGTATCCATTTTTCGCCAGCATTTATTTTTCTAAACACATTTCTAAATATTTCTTCTTCACGTGAGTACTGTATTGAGTGCGTCCCATATACAAAGCATGTCTCAAAGGGATCCTTGGTAACGCGAAGCAATGCATCAAGACGCGCGTATTCAGTGAAGACAATTGGTATTCTTTCTACAAATAGAGACCGAAATTTCACAGAGGGAAAACTCATTGTTTTCCTGTCAAATTCTGGTAGAGGGAGAATAATGTCGTATGGAAATGGCATCGTTACCACAAAGTCACATTTATTATTTTGAAGAGTAGTTTCCTTCTTTGACTGTTCTTTTTTGAGCTGAATTTCGAGTTGAGGAATTTTATTTGGAGCCGCCTTTATCAACTCTTCCTTCACCTTGATTCGTTGTTTAAAGTCTGCATCCTCCTCAAATTCTCCCATTTTAAGAGGTACATCCTTTGTTTGTAATACATCACGCAGAGTGCGAATATCCTCTGTGATAGAAGCAATTTTCTTATCACTGTCAGTTAAAGATTCTAACCGTTTATTGTAAGTTTCTTTCCATTTTTTTTGGAGTTTTTCTATTAACTGATAATCAGGACCAGAATAAACATCGCACGTCATTGGATCAATATAAAAGCGTTTAAGTTCGTACGTTTTATCTGAACCTATATCACCAAGCGGTTTTTGCTCATCAACTTCATTTACAGATGCTTTATGAGCGTATTTTACTTCCTGCGCTGTTACAACAGCATCTTCCGGTATGCCAATTCTTGCAAAAAAATGGCTCCTAGTGAGGCTAACCTGAACAAATTGAGTGATAGTTTGTTTGTCATAATAAATTTCCTTATAAAGTTAGGATTGTTGAAAAAAAACATTATAAAAATGGTATAGTGATATGTTTTGTTAATATCACTTACCATACACTTTTGTCAAAATGGCATTTATATTTATTATTTCTCTATGATTGGAAAAGCACTATACTTATGCGATTATAAAACAATAACTTACATACAAAGATTTCTATTTTATATTATAGTTTCATTCGGCACGAAAAGATTATTCAGTACACGAACAAATAGTGTTCCGGCTCTTTATCAAAATCTGATTAGTCTTTCTTTTTTGAAATTTCAGATGATAATTTTCGTAGTACCAAAAAAGGATGGGACTTTATTTTTTCCGATTCTAGCCACTTGCTGTGCCAGTCTAGGTATTTTTGAAGTTCAGTGTTTTCTACAACTCGGCAAATGTAGTATTCAATTGGTAATGTATCATTCAAATTAATCTGTTTATTCTCCCAAGCAATTGCAACAACAGAAAATATACGTAAAAGAGCATCTATTTCCTGTTCTTCATTGCTACCACGAAAATTTTTGTCATCATATTGGAACTGCTTCTCTCCTGCATACTCAAATTTTTCATAATAAGTATTGTGTATCTTTTCATTAGTTGAAAAATGAAGTAAAACCGACGACACGAGGTTTAACCGAAACTGTCCATTTATTGCACATAAAGAACATACGGCAACAACAAGCGTCAGTGTGGCGACAATAAATGTTATAATAGTTAAAAAAAGCATTATGTTTTTTGTCCTTTCAATAAACTGGGGGCTATTATGTAATCAAAATTATCTACGAATAATAGTTCTCATTGCGTATATTGTTCTATCACTTCACAATGATATACTTACCATTCTGGTCGATAAAAATTCTCTCTTTCAACGAACTGCTCGTTTCCGAACCGCCGACCATTTTAGCATACCGCGTTGCTCGCGACCGTTTCAAATTTATGAAATTCTGGTTTCATTTTAGCAAAAAACCCAAAATTTCTTTAGATTTTTTACTTTTCGCGGGTCGAATCTTGTATGGGAAGCGGTTCTGTTTTAGAAATTTGTTTGTTCGATAGACCAAGATTTTAATTGTCGCCGCCGGTATGCACTCTTTTTTACTGCGTTTTTCCCACACATTCCTCTCGACAGTCTCGTAATCGGCGCGGTGTTTCGGCGATTGCCACAGAGTTTTCAACAGAAGATACGACTTTGGAGTCAGAGGCACAGAGTTGTTGAGCCAAGAAACTGTTCGTGCGGTATCGTCGAATTGCAAAACAATTTCATCAATCGGTAATTGTTCGTTTACCGGCAAACAATCACCCATCAACCGATTTTCGATAGTACGAAGAACGGCGACACGTTGAATTGCTTCATTTAATTGGCGGTGGATTTCGGGAAGTGTTAGATTGTTGTCCGGGTTCATTGTTGCGCAACAAAAAAGGCGTGGAATACTTGCCGCCAATCCAGCCCTACCACAGGCACCAACGACGACAGATACCACGCCCGATTTCTCGGACGTAGAAATTTCTGTCGCTCGTTGGTTCAAAATGTGGTAATTTGGATTGAGCGATTATCTACTAAACTGTTAGTTTCGTAATGTGTTATGTCATAAGTGTTTGTGAGTAAAAATTGTTGTTGGAAAGGATTGCTCTCGCTATTACTTTCCACATTCAAAGCAAGCCAATCAACCTAGATGGGTTGGTAACCGTTCACGGTTAATTTTGAGTATTCTATCAGAATTTTCAAAAAACCTACTGCGGCTAAAACGGTCTCCCTTTGAAGGTGCATTTAGGTGTAGTCCCGATAGGGACGATATGTTGGTAGAAAACCAAACATTATTTGGAAAAACGAAAGACATACAACCTGCCTACCAATGCCTTTGTGGAACGGGGGGTTATCATTCGTTTATCCAAATAAGGTTTGGTTACAACGTTCATCACCAACATATCGTCCCTACGGGACTGAATTTTTTTACCATTCGTTTCTACCGATATTTCGTCCCTAACGGGACTATGATTAGCCGTCTTATAAAAATCACCCCGCCTACGATTGCTCTATCAATAGCGTTTTATTGTTTTACGGTGACTAACCTAAAACCCACTCAAAATCTGCAATCTAAAATCTAAAATCTAAAATAAAAAATCGCCGCGTTTTTCGTAGTGTTTTTATGCTGCTCTTTGTTTTGTTGTGATTTCCTGTCCTGATTCTCGTTGTTCCCGTAGCGTTGTTTCTCTTTGCAGTAGTTCGTCGCATATTTCTTTTAGTTTTGTTATTTCTGTATTGATTGTTGTACTGTTTCTTACTTGTTCGATTCGCAGTACGCGGTTTTGTGTTCCGAATGGGGTATTTTGGCTTGTTCGTTGAACGTTGTATAGTCCGATACACGGCGTATCTGCTACCGCGGCGATGTGTAGCATATCGGTGTTGTTACCGATGAATAAGGTTGACATTTTTATTAGCGATATTGTTACGCCTATTGTTGTTTCATCAAGTATTACCGCTGCTCCATCTGACATCTTTACGATACGTTCAGCCGCCTGACGTTCGGACTCGGTATTCCAGAGTATCAGCGTCATCAAGTTCCACTGGCTATTTAGGTGATACACAATTTCAGCGTAACCACGTTCGTCCCATTGTTTTACCGCGTTTTCCGTACTTATGCTCATAGCCACAAAATCGGTACCAAGATTTAGACGGTTATGTTTTTGACGTGCGTTGTAAATGTCTGTCTCGCTTTCCGGCAAATCGAAGTCGATACTGCCGCCGACGATTCCGAACGCTTCTAGTAACTGCAATTTGCGTATCACAACGTGGTCGTCGGCTGGTACTATTCTGATATTGTTCAGCATTCTACTTGCGAAGTTTGAGCCGATACCACCGAAACCTATTCTGTGTTTCGCACCGGAAAGCCACGCCGCGAGCGCGCTCATAAACGTACCTTGTAAGTCAACCGCGGCATCCGGCGAAAATGCCAGCAATCGCCGGCGCAAGAGATTGGTTTCGTCGAACGATGACAACCAGTTTTCCTTCGCGATTATTAACCTGTCGAGTGCGTTGTGACCGAAAAGCAGCGGCGCGATACGGTCATCAACTAACCACGCGAGTTCGCAAGTGGGGAAGCGTAAACGTAATGCGTTGAGGGCGGGCAAACTATAAACGATGCCGCTGACTGTGTTCAACTGCACGACGAGGATACGTTTTACATTGTTCAGGTAATGCTGCATTTTATCGAATGATATAATTGTAAAATATTCTAATTGACGTTGTAAAAATAACGCGGTAAAAATCTCTTGAAGTATAGTAACGTCACCGATTTGTTGCAATACCAAATTCGTCGTCGTATTCGCCCGCAATCGTTTTAACTTGCCTAACATACCACGTCGTTTGTGTACTTTGACACTTATAACACTTAATCGTTCATTGACAAACGATTGACGCGACCAGAAACGATTAACGTAAAATTTGCGCGACGTAAATGCCGAAAAGTGGCTTGTGCGTTTGGCGGCGGTGTTGTAATCTCGCGATAAATTGCGTAGAATATACAAACAGCGTGCCTATTTTGTTGTTGTTTTGCATACGCCTTTGTGAAGATACAGGAGTTGAGTGATGACTGGACGTAAGATTGTCGTTTTATTGTTCGTTGTGGCAGTTTTGGTTTTTGCGATGTCAACTGGGGCTAACGTTGTCTATTCCCAGACAACAGACCCGATTGCGAAGGAGCATCGCGGTGAAGTTTTATACGACCAAGGTGTTCACGCGTATTTCGACCACGATTACAAAGACGCAATATCACGGCTCGAACAGGTAGAGGAACTTGACAGTATCGACCCGCGTCCGTATTTCTTTTTGGGACTTGCGCATTTCAAAAACGACGACAAGGAAAAGGCAGAGAAGTATCTGACAAAGGCATCTCGGCTTGAATGGACACGCCGCGGGATGAGAGATTTCGATGTTGCGGCGGCGTTGGTTCGTGTTCAGGGAAAGGAGCGGGGGCTGGTAGAAAAGTTCCGTAGTCAAGCGAAACAAGAATGGCAGCAAACGGAAGCAGAACGGCGGAAAGTTCGTTACGGCAGTACGAAAGACAACGATAGAGCGATTTTGGAGGCGATTGTCAAGCAAGGTCCGACAGAATTTGTAGGTCAAGCACCATTCGGAGCGCGTTCAACAGACCCGTTTAGAACGGAAACAGATGACGGCGGAGAACGCCTAATAAAGTCAGACGATGCCGTGCCGTCGGTGGTAATCAAGAAAGAAATGAAAGAAGAAAAACCTGTACTAGAAGATGTAAAGACAGACGTTACGGAAACGGATGATATGAAGTCGGACGACGAAAAGAAATCTGACGTTGAAGACCCGTTTGCGGACGATGAAAAGAAGTCTGACGAAGAAGACGAAAAACCTGCTGACGAAAAGAAGTCTGACGATGAAGACGAAAAATCCGCTGATGAAAAGAAGTCTGACGACGAAGACGAAAAATCCGCTGACGAAAAGAAGTCTGACGAAGATGACGAAAAATCCGCTGATGAAAAAAAATCTGGCGGAGAGGATGAAGACCCGTTTGGTTGATACCTGTTGAAATTTGTACGAAGCCGAAAAGTTTTTTAACGTGCGAGACACAAAGCGTATGGTAAAAATTCCAAACACCGAACTATGAAAAAATTTATCGCACTGCTACTATTCGCCGCCGTTTTTGGTGTTGCTGGTTATTTTGTCTGGCAAAATATGTTTGCGACAAACGCTGGTACGGACAAAACGATGACGCTTTACGGTAATGTCGAAATTCGCCGTGTCAATCTTGGTTTCAATGTCTTTGGTCAGATTGTTGAAATGCCGTTCAAAGAAGGCGATAAGATTCTCCGCAATTCTGTTGTCGCGCGGCTTGACCGTCAACCGTATCAGGACGATGTTGAGATTGCCGCCGCGCAAGTCAAACGCGCCGAAGCAAATCTCAAAAAACTGCAAACCGGTAATCGACCACAGGAAATCGCACAGGCACACGCAACATTGAACGAACGAATCGCAACTCTTGATGTTCTCAACGCGGAGGTACGGCGGGCGCATCTCTTGATTGACAAACAAAATATCTCGCCGCAGGAATTTGATAATGTCATCGCAAGCCAAAAAGAAGCGACCGCGCGAAAACAACTTGCGGAGGAAACGTTGAACTTGTTGATTGAAGGGTTTCGTCAAGAGGACATTGACGCTGGTGAGGCACAATTTGCCGAAGCGAAAGCGAATCTCAAACGAACGCAAACGCTGCTCGGCTACACAGAATTGCATTGTCCCAACGACGGAATTTTGTTGACACGTGTCGAAGAGCCGGGAGCGGTTGTGAATCAGGGGCAGACGGTTTTGGTGCTTTCGCTTCAAGACGAAGTTTGGGTTTATGTTTATCTGCCCGAACCCGATCTCGGTAAAATCGCCCCCGGTATGAAAGCAAAAATTTACACGGATTCCGCTCCCGATAAACCTTACGGCGGGCAAGTCGGCTACATTTCACCCGAAGCGGAATTCACTCCGAAAAATGTTGAAACGCCGCGTCTGCGAACCGACCTTGTCTATCGTGTGCGGATTATCGCGGATAATCCCGACGACGGATTACGTCAGGGAATGCCGGTTACTGTTGTGTTAGCGAAAGATTGAAGATGATACACCTCAATCAACTTACCAAACGTTTCGGCGACAGCGGGCGGGCTGCTCTTGATTCTGTTACCGCCGAAATTCTATCGGGGCATATTACCGGAATTGTCGGTCCCGATGGTGCGGGTAAAACGACGCTTGTGCGGTTGCTTGCGGGGTTACTCAAACCGACGACCGGTACCATCGACGTTTCGGAAACGCTGAACATCGGCGACAGGTCGATGCTCGGTTATATGCCGCAGCGTTTCGGGTTGTATGAAGATTTAACGGTGCTGGAAAATCTGAATCTTTATGCGGAACTGCGAGGTCTTGAATCGCCGGAACGCAAAGACCGTTTCGCTCAACTCCTGCAATTCACTGGTCTTGAAGCGTTCACTCAACGTTTGGCGAAACGTTTATCAGGCGGTATGAAACAAAAACTCGGCTTGGCTTGTGTTCTTATCAAGATGCCGAAGTTGTTGTTGCTTGACGAGCCGGGTGTCGGCGTTGACCCGATCAGCCGCCGCGAACTTTGGCGGATGGTTCGCGAACTTGTTACCGATGATATTGTTGTTATCTGGAATACCGCCTATCTTGACGAAGCCGAAGCGTGCGACGATGTGTTGCTGCTCAACGAAGGCAAACTGCTTTTTCACGGTCAACCGAGTGAACTGACTGGTCGATTGACAAACCGTGTTTTTCAAGTTCGCGGACTCGCGCCAACCGAACGCCGCCGTGAACTTGTCCGGTTAATGCGCCAACCGGAAATTATTGACGGCGTGATTCAAGGTGATGCGTTACGAATTGTTGTGAGTCAAAATGGATTACGACCCGCGTTACCGTCTGTTACGCTGACTCCACCGGCGAGTATCGTTGCGGTAACTCCGCGATTTGAGGACGGTTTTATCGACCTTTTGGGCGGTGTGCCGAAAGGCGATTCGATACTTGCGCGCCAACCGGCGAAACAAATCAGCGACGATAAACCGGTTGTCGTTGCCGAAGGACTGACCAAGCGGTTTGGTTCGTTCACGGCGGTACATAATAATTGCTTTTCGATTCGGCGCGGCGAGATTTACGGATTGCTGGGACCGAACGGCGCGGGGAAAAGTACAACATTCAAAATGCTTTGCGGTTTGTTGAAACCGACAGACGGGAATTGTTTTATTGCCGGTTATAACTTGCGGACATCGCCGTCGCGGGCAAGGTCGCGGCTCGGTTATATGGCTCAAAAGTTTTCGCTGTACAACGATTTAACGGTTCGTCAAAACCTGACGTTCTTCGCGGGCATTTACGGTTTGTGGGGGTTTGCGAAACGGCGGGTTGTCAACGAGATGCTTGAAATGTTTGACTTGGGACAGTATGCTTCGGCGAATGCGGGTTTATTGCCGTTGGGTTTCAAACAGCGTCTTTCGCTTGCCGCCGCGCTGATGCACGAACCGGATGTGTTGTTTCTTGACGAGCCGACTTCCGGTGTTGACCCGCTCACCCGCCGCGAATTTTGGACACATATCAACGCCCTTGTTGAACGCGGTGTTACGATTTTAGTAACGACGCATTTTATGGACGAAGCGGAATACTGCGACCGAATCAGTTTGATTTTTCACGGTGAAACGATTGCAACCGGAACGCCCGACAAACTCAAAGAATCCGTCCGCACCGGGCAACTTCCAGAGCCGACTTTGGAAGACGCGTTCGTTGCGCTGGTACGCGGCGAACCGTAATCGTAACGGAAGTTACAGATAAGCGGCGATTGAATGTTGGTTTGTAGAAATTTTGTCAACTTGCCAAATTATACTTGTCCCGTTTGAAAATTGTTTGTGAGGTATTGTACCCTTTCAAAAAATTTGATACAATGATAAGATATGACTGTGAACAGTTGTATATGACTGTGAACAGTTGTACTGTGTTGTATCTTGAGTTCTCGCAGATGCCCTAATAAACTGTTGCTATAAGACGATGAACGGTTCTGCCATTTTTATTTTCAATGAAAAACTACCGAACATTACAGTTCCATAACAGGTATTCAGAAAGCGATATTGTTGTTGGTTTTCAAGTTTTGAATACCGCGGGAATCCAGACACGGATTAACGAAGATAGTGTTGTCCTTGATTTTGATGTTGTCGATATGAAGTATATCGAAAGACAACAGAGTCAAACGGAAGAATTGCTCTCGCACGTTCTCACCGAATTGTTAAAAATCCGTTCGTTTTCCTCTGCTAATGGTAAGATTATTTTCAAAACATTTAACAAAGAAAAACGTGTTAGCGGTAAAGCCGAAAATAAAAAAAAACGGCTTGGCTATGAATCGTTTCAAAAACATTTTTCAACAGAAAATAATGAAGTGCCGCCGGAGTTTCTCAATAAAATTATCTGCGCGGATTCTCTCAATCAGTTGGCGCAATTTCCTGATAATTGCGTTGATTTGATTTTCACTTCACCGCCGTATAATTTTGGTATCAATTACAATAATACCGATGACGTGAACACTTGGCATGATTATTTTGATATGCTGTTTGCCATTTTCGGCGAGTGTGTCCGCGTGCTGAAAAGCGGCGGGCGAATAGTCGTGAACATTCAGCCGCTTTATTCTGATTATGTCCCGTCGCATCATCTTGTCAGTAATTTTTTCGTCCAACAGGGTTTGATTTGGAAGGGCGAAATCATCTGGGAAAAAAATAACTATAACTGCAAGTATTGTACTTGGGGCAGTTGGCAAAGCCCGTCGTCGCCATATTTGAAATATTCTTGGGAATTTGTTGAAGTATTTTGCAAGAACACGTTGAAAAAAGACGGCGAAAAAGAATACGCCGATATTACCGGCGATGAGTTCAAAAAGTGGGTTTATGGCAAGTGGTCAATCGCACCGGAGCGAAAAATGAAAGAATATAAACACGATGCAATGTTTCCAGAGGAACTTGCAAAACGTGTCCTCAAACTCTTTTCGTTTCAAAACGATATCGTGCTTGACCCGTTCAACGGAGTCGGAACGACAACAAAAGTTGCCCGTTCATTGGGACGGCAATTTATTGGAATTGATATTGACGCAGAATACTGTAAAACAGCAAGAGGGAGACTTAAAGATGGCTTTTTCTAACAAAAAAACTTTACAAAAATTTCTGCAACCGCTCATTGAAAAACATGTTCACGCGTCAAACATCGCAAAAAAGTTGAGGGATACTAAACATTCGAAGTTCCTTTTTGAATGTGCAGACCACTATAAAGAATTACATGATTCTTTCCAAGTGGAAAATGTTGCCAAAATGGTCAAGAACTGGAATATCTATCTGGATTATGTCAGAGAACACAATGAGGGAAAATTCTCTGCTCAGTCAAAATTTGAGCCGACGATATTAGAAGAGAGTGTTTATCGAATGTTTTCTCACCTTGAAAACGAAATAATAAAAATAGGAACGATCAAAGCATATTCTAACCTGTATTTCTCGCCCGTTGATTTTGAAAGTTTTCAAAATCAATCAAGAGTGAAAATTAACACCAAAGATCAGGATTTTTCAATCTATAAAAAAGTATCAATACAAGTCAGCGATGCTTCTGGTGCCGTTGATACTTTTATTCCTGTTGTTGCTATGGAATGTAAAACATATTTAGACAAAACAATGCTTGAAGGAAGTATCGCAACTGCCGAAAAAATCAAACAAGGAAATCCTTATTGCCGATTTTGTATCATTACTGAATTTTATGACGTTGATAAAAAGGTTGATGTTAAACACTCGCGCATAGACCAAATTTACGTTTTTCGTAAAAACGCCAAACGCAAATCTGGTATGTCCAGCATTTGTCATGACGTTGTAAAACTACTCTATGACGACACAGTAAAACATCTTGAACAAAAATGGTCAGATGTGGAGAAAAATATAAAAAGTCGGGGTGTCGTATTATGACAATTTTCAATCGTGTTCGGTATATAAAACAAGGAAGTCTGTACTGATATGGAAACAAAAACATTAGACAGAGAAGCAGAAAACAGGATAAGTTTCATTACTTATCTGATAGTGGAATTTGCGGAGGCGTTCAAAATGTCTAAACCGAAAGCATACCTGTATCTGCAACAGTACGGCGGTTTGGATTTTCTCTACAAACACTGGTGGGCGTTGCATACCGATAGTAAATACTATGCCTTGTTGGATCTGTACGAAGTTTGCCGTAAAAATGGAGGTTATCGATGATTGTTTATCACGGCAGTTACATTGAAATCGATGTGATTGATTTGTCTCAATGCGAACCGCATAAAGATTTTGGACAAGGTTTTTATGTAACGAAATACAAGAAACACGCCGAAACGTGGGCGGCAAGAATCGGTGAAAAACACGAAACAAAAGGCGTTGTAACGGAATTTAATTTTCACGAGAGTGCTTTTACAAATAATAAATACAAAGTGTTGCGGTTTGCAGATTATTCCGACGATTGGTTGGATTTTGTTGTCAATAACCGCAACAATGAATCGCCTGTGCCGTCTCACGACTATGACATTGTCGAAGGTTATGTTGCCAATGACCGTATTCAAAGGCGTATTGATGATTATCTCGCGGGTATTATTGATCGCGAAAAGTTCCTCAAAGAATTAGTCTATCACGAACCAACACACCAAATTTGTTTTTGCACAGTTAAATCACTGCAAATGCTCGAAAAAGCGGCTCGGCATGAGATCAGCAACATAGAAGATATTGCCGATGCAGTGATTGTCGCCCTTGTTACAGAACAATCTAAAACAGAAGCCGAAGCCATTGATATTTTTTACAAATCTGTAACTTTTGCGAAATTGACTGAGAAAAACTCCTCTTTGCTTTCTCTGACTTGGAGAGAAATATACAATTTATTCTTACAAGAATTAGAAAACAGAACGTGTTGTGAGCATCCTGCTTGCAAGTCATCGTAATCGTAAGCAAGATGCTTGCGGCACCTTCAAACCTGCCACTTCAACAATGTCCCGAATACGACGTTTAATCGCTTTAATGGTCAAGGAAACGCTTCAGGTGAAGCGCGACCCGAGTTGTATTTTGATTGCGTTTGTACTGCCGGTGATATTGTTGTTCATTTTCGGCTACGGGATTTCGCTTGATATTCGGTATGTCAAACTGGCGGTCGTTCTTGAAGACCATTCGCCGACAGCACAAACTGTTTGGGCATCGCTGCAAGCAACCGATTACATCACGCCGATTTATTACGCTGACCGTCATTCCGCAGAAGAAGCGATTGTCAACGCCCGTGTTCGCGGATTGCTCGTCATTCCCGACGATTTTTCGCAACGCCTTAACGCCGACGGTTTCGCAACACTTCAACTGCTGACCGACGGTGTTGAAACGAATACGGCAACGATTCTTGAAAATTACGTTCGCGGTACGATTGCGGTTTGGGCGAAACAGCAAAGCCGTGATCACGGAATTGAATATACCGCGCCAACCGACATCCAAAGCCGTGTTTATTTCAATCCCGAACTCGAAAGCCGCAACGCTTTGATTCCCGGCTCGATTGTTCTCATCATGGCGATTATCGGAACGCTGCTCACGTCGCTCGTTGTTGCGCGAGAGTGGGAACGCGGTACGATGGAGGCGATGCTGGCGACTCCGATTGCGTCAATCGATATGCTGCTCGGCAAACTTGTTCCGTACTACGTGCTTGGGATGTTGTCGAACGCGGCTTGTGTTTTGGTTGCGGTTTATCTTTTTCATTTGCCGTTTCGCGGTTCGGCGGCTTCGCTGTTTTTGGTTTCGTCAGTGTTTTTGATTGCGGCACTTGGACTTGGCTTTTTAATTTCAACTCTTTGTAAGAATCAGTTTCTTGCATCCCAGTTGGCGCTTGTGTTGGGCTTTTTACCGAACTACATTTTGTCCGGTGCGTTGTTTGAAATCAATTCAATGCCGTTACCGATTCAATTTTTGACCTATTGTTTTTCAGGACGATACTACGTAACGTGTCTTCAAACGATTTTTATGGTCGGCGATATTTGGGCGTTGCTTCTTCCGAATATCTTTTTTATGTTTTCGTTAGCAGCGTTGTTTTTTGCAATCACGCTGCGTGTTACACCGACACGGCTCGAATAATTTTAACCGCAGGGAATAGTTCAAAATGTTGAACCGGCTTTTTCATTTGATTATCAAGGAGTTTCTCGCGCTGCTTCGCGACCCGAAGACGCGGGGTATTCTTATTGTCCCGCCGATTTTGCAGATATTCATTTTTTCGTACGCAATCACGCAGGATGTGAAAAATGTTTCGTTGGCGGTTTTGAATCACGATACCGGCGTAGAGAGCGGCACGTTAATTCAGCGTTTTCAGCAATCACCGACATTCACGCGGATTATTTCACTTTCGCATCGGGGCGAAATTGATTCGGCGATTGATAAGCAGCAAGCGATGATCGTGCTTGTGATACCGCAGGATTTTTCGCGGAATCTTTATGGCGGTCGCGTTGCGAGTGTTCAGGTTTTGCTTGACGGACGTAAATCGAACGCGGCACCGATTGTCGGCAGTTACGCGACAAAAATTGTCAACAAGTTCGTTCAGGAACGAAGTCGAACGGCTCAAAATGTTGGTGTTGATATTCAGACACGGCACTGGTTTAACAGTAATCTCGAACCAAAACGGACAACGATACCGTGCTTGGTTTGTATTCTCGCGACGGTTTTAGGAATGTTGGTGTCCGGTCTTTCGATAGCGCGTGAACGGGAAATGGGGACGTTTGAGCAGATTTTAGTTTCGCCGCTCACGCCGACAGAAATCCTTCTCGGTAAGGCGATACCGGCACTCGTGCTGGCAACCGGCTCTTCGATGATACTCATTATGATTGCGGTTTTCATTATGGGCATTCCGCTTCAAGGTTCGTTCTGGCTTTTACTGGCATCGCTTGACCTTTTTCTGTTGTCGGTGATTGGTATCGGACTTTTCATCAGTTCGTTGTCGGCAACTCAACAACAGGCGATACTGGGAGTGATACTGATTTTGCCGCCGTCGATAATGCTTTCCGGCTTTGCGACACCGGTCGAAACGATGCCGAATTGGATGCAATGGTTAACGGTCGCGAATCCGGTGCGTTGGTACTTGGTGATAGTGAAAGGCGTTTTTATGAAGGGAATGGATGCTTACGAAGTCTTTCTCAACTGTGTCCCGCTCGCCGCAATTTCGCTGATAACCCTCTGCGCGGCATCGACAATGTTTCGCCGGCGGATGGAGTGAACGATAGATGTTTGTTCGTTCAAGAAAACAAAACACGAAGGGACAAGAACCATTGTTCTGTCCCATCGCATTTTTTACCTTTGCAAATTGTAATTTTACTTACTTTTCGCACGGAGTCGGAGCCGGTGGGTCACACGGTGCAGGACAGCA
>JAITST010000063.1 GCA_031287585.1 Planctomycetaceae bacterium
CAGGGTAAAAGCCGAGCGAGAAGAGCGATTATTGCATCTTCAAAAAACCGCCCCCCCCCCCCCATTTTAACATTTGGTTAATTTGTGTTTTTACATAGTTTGTCATTTTCTTTCCTTTCGTGAAAAGTTTGGTGTGATTTTGCTTGCGGAGCACACCGCGAGCATGAAACCAGCATTGTACACACTATTTGGAATGAAGTCAATAGGAAGAAGGATAATTATTGGTTTTCTGGGGTGTAAAAATTAGTGGGGAATCCATTGTAATAGGTTTTTCACCATTCGAGTAGGCGAGGAATGCCTCACCTACTCGAATGGTGAATTATTGCATTTAATCAAAATAAAATCCCCCATTTATTTTTACATACCCATACAACAAAACTCCTGTTATGAAAAATCAAAAATAATTTTATCAAACATCCTACGTTATTGCTCTGACTACTTTTTCTGTAATTTTTCCATCAAACTTTGCAATTCTTTAACTTCTAAAGAAAGTTGTTGAGCGGCATCCGTTGTTGTTGATGACAGTTCGACATTGTGTTTCGTAATCTGATCGACCGTTTGCAGCATATCAGTCATTCGACCGACACCGGTTGTCTGTTCCTGCGAAGCGGAAGCAATACTCGAAATCAAACTGGAAACGTCGGCAACGTGTTGAGCGATATTGTTCAACGCATCGGCAGTTTGTCCAGCAACAGTTACACCACCTTCGATCTGCTGGTTGCTCTTGACGATCAAATCCTCCGTTTCCTTGGCGGCTTTGGCACTTCGGGCTGCCAAATTACGGACTTCCTCAGCAACAACGGCGAAACCTTTACCATGCGATCCCGCTCTGGCGGCTTCAACGGCGGCGTTCAAGGCAAGCAAATTCGTTTGAAATGCAATATCATCAATCGTTTTAATAACGTTGCGCATATTCTTGGCATTGTCGCTGATTTGGTTCATCGCCGTAACCATTTCCTGCATCCGCTGTTGTCCCAATGTTGCCGACTGCGCAGCACTCCCGGAAAGCGTATTGGCGTTTCCGGCGTAAGCCGCGTTTTTTTCCGTTTGACCATTCATCTGCCGCATATCAGTGGTAATTGATTCCACGCTCCCGGCTTGCCGATTGGCTCCTTGCGACATGTCTTCGGCGGCTTGAACAATACTCGTTGTCTGTTTAACCGTCGATTTGATTAACTCATCCACCCGCTCAATCAGGTGGTAGATATTTTCACGGTCGGAAACATCGTTGAATATCTCAATCAAACCATCTTTGGTTCCGTGAATCTCGGTGATGTAATTCGAGGTCACGTCCCAATGTCCGCCAAGGAATATGACGTGGCTGAGCGTTTGACCGGTGGAACGCAGAAAACGGATACCGCAATGTTCGTAATCGCCACCGATAATCGGTTTCCAGAGTTCTTCAACACTCCGTCCGACACATTCCTTAAACTCTCTTTTCAGAAGTTCCAAACCCGGTTTATTGATGAACGTAATGTTAAAATTCATATCGACTACCGAAATCGGATCGTTGCAAGCGTCGAGAATTTGGCGATAGCGGAAGTCGCGGGCATCAATGGAACGGTTGACACGCCCCGCAAAAATACAGCCGATCAACACCGAAACAATCAAAACGACGGCGGCAACCGCGCCGGCTCGATACAAAGACTCTTTTGCTGCTGCCTGAGACGTTTCGATAACCGATGTGATATGGTTTTCAAGCGTTTCGACGAATTGAGCATTTTGTGTTTCAAGACCTTTGACCATATCATCCATGCTCTTTTTTACGGAATTGCGTTGGCGCATAACATCGGTAACCGGAGCGACAATGACGACTGTCCACAATTCAGGGTAATTACCGAATTGAACAGGAATATGTACAACGAGCATTTCTTCGCCCGGTTCGCCAGTCATAGTTTTACTTGTGTAGATGTCGGTACTTTTTTCCGCAACATACATTGCAGTTTCTTTGAGAGCGTCAACTGTCTCGATTTTTCGATAACATTGTTCTTCTACGTCGTCATAATTTTTTTGCGTTGTATAATTTATTTTCTCGTTAGGGTGATAAATAATTTCCTGTCCGGGACTTAACAGCATGGCAAAACCGTTTTCGAATGGACGGCTTTCCTTGACGATTTCCTGAAGTTTTCCAAGAGCAATATCAATTCCCGCCATGCCGAGAAATTTGTCATCCTTGAGTATCGGCACGCAAAAAGAAGTAATCGGCGAACCGGCATCGACGTAAGGTTCCGTGATATGCTCTTGTTTCGTACTGCGTGTCGCCCCGTAATAGTTGTCGGGTTCGGCTAGATAGTCGTCGCAATAAGCCCTGACAATTTTCGTTTTTTTCGTTTCTTTGTCTTCGTCCAGGTAAAACCAAGGAAGGAAGGCACCTTCTGAAACGTATTCTTTATATAAATTATCCATTTCGGGATCGGGATTCTCTTTTCCAACGAAATCTGCATCTTTTCCGTCGAATTGATTCTTTTCCCAGCAGGAAAACACCGCCTTAACATGCTCGTTCTGTTCCAGATAATTACGGAGAATCCGCTCAATCCGCTCCCGGCTTGGCGTTTCACCGTGTTGTTCGGCATCGGTTTTCTCGAACATAATCGTCGTGACGAGATCGCGGACAGCAACAAACGGAACGTCCATGACCGTCTTGATTTTTGCGGCGATACTGTTTCCGACGCTCCGTAATTCTTCGATAGCGGCATCGTTGGTAACTTGCCAAATATCTTTACTGACGCTCTCCGCTTTTTGATTTAATTCGGTAAAAAGCGTTTTATTTTGTTCGTCAACACTTTTGGCAACGGAATACAAGTCCGCAATATTCCGTTGCGCCATCGCCGACATGTCATAAGTCAGAAGCAAGGTTATGATAACAACAATAAAAACCGCAAGCAAAACGATGCCAATTAAAAGGAGCCGGTCAATACGCATGATGGAATATTGGTAAATTAGTGAGAAAATGGAAAACGCAACACGAGACATTTTCCACTATACTTTCAATGTAGCATTTTTTATTGAATTTGGCAAACAATTTTTTTAATATTTTTCCCAATAGAGCCGCGACCATACGGGAGCGTTGTTTTTCCGCTATTGACAACTTCAAAAACAACAATCCCACAAACAGCAACCCCCGTAAATTAGATATTTGCAAACGTAATATCGGGTTTTCAGAATCTGCCGTAATTCATAATCGCTTCACCAAACAAAATCAAACCAACAACAGCCGCCGTAACCGACAACACCAAAACCGCTCCGCTAGCGATGTCGAGTGAGTGTTTGACGTGCAAATTGTGTTCAGCGGTAACTGCCTTAGCGAGTGCCTCAATAGAAGTATTCAACGTCTCGCCGCCAATAACAATACCAATACACAAAATCAAAATACACCAACGAACGATGTCAAACGAGTTAAGCAACAAACCAAACAATACCACCAGTCCCGCAGCAACAAAATGCACACGAAAACTGCTCTGCCCCAAAAAGGCAAGCCGCATACCCAAAAAAGCATCGGCAAATTTAGCAAACCAAGAACGCTTCGGGCGGTCTGTCATCTGATTTGTTGATTGTTAGTGTTTGGGTTTTAAGAAAAAATTTTTCAAACAAATACATTCTACCAAATGAATGTACGTTTTGTAAACAGACAAATAAAAGCCCCAACATTAAAACAGTAACCCGTAACGCAAGTGAAAGAATACCGTTATCGATGCCTACTCCTCAATCCAATAGTATCTACAGAAATATTTTGGCGAAATTTGCGAGGCGTGTCCGTAAATTGTCAATCTGGGTCAAGTCGTAATTGATTGAATCCAAAAAATCCAATACCATAAGGCAACTTCTAATAACCCCATCAAATATAAAAATTCTTGACTCAAACGTTTTCTTCGTCCGAAAAGTTGCGGCAATTTTCCCTACCCATTCTCCCCCAAACCGCTTGAATTAAGCGATTTTTTCAGAGTGCGGGCGCAGTATCTCCCTATTTTGCCCCGTTCAAGCAAACACGCCGACACATAATTGTTAGTCAAATTTCGCATCCCAATCCAGAAGTTGGCACGCTGGATTCCAACAGTCCGTAACGTGTCGTGGTCAACACCAACATTCACAAAGCCATTATTGTCCAACAAATCATAAATCACGTAAGGAATCGCTTTGCCTAATTCCTTATCGGGAAAGTCGTGCGTCTTCGTCTCGACCGGACAACCTTTCGGCTGGTATTCTTGCCCTTTGACACCGTAATTACCGATGGAAGCGGCTTCATCGGATTGCCCATCGTTGTCGATTCGACGAAAAATTTGAGAGCATGTAAGAGAGTTTGATATTTGGAAGAGTTCTCCTTTCTACCGCCGCCGGGTTTGCGGCAACGATTCACATCAACGGATTCAATACTTTGTAATTCTTGGATACCGTTACGAATAGATTGCCGGTGGATACCGGTGGCTTCGTGGACGGCAGAGATTCCGCCCCAACCGGGTTCGTGAACTACTGTTGCCGCCCAAAGACGTTTTGTCCGCTCATCAAAGAGCGGTGCTCTTGTCCATGTCGGCATTGTAGCATCTTGCCAATTTTCAGACAAGAGCAGTTTGGGGACGAATTATTGTTTTACGGATGCTTAGTTGCCTTTTGATTTGATTTCTTTTCCGGTTGGCGCGCCAACCGGAATGGTTTTTTGGACAGACTTGAACCGGACACAAAATCTGTTACACTTTGTCGTAGTCATATAAAAACGCAAACAAACCTTTAACAAACTTTTTGCAATATGAAAACGGCAAACAAACTTTGTACCACGCTGGTTTGCACCGCGTTGGTTATTTTATCCGCAATCGTTCTTCCGGCATTTTCCGCCGCGCAAGATCACTCTGCCGTACTCCGTCTCGTTCCTTATCCTAAAAACGTGGAGGTACAAGCCGGGCAGTTTCTCGACCTGAACGTTCCGTTGCAACTGACTGTCTCTCAAAAACACAAAGACGTTCTTGCCGGTGCCGTCACCGAAGAGCTCAAACGTATCGGTTTGCCCGAACCCAAAATTGTTGTGTCCGAAGATAACCTGCGAATCATTCTTACGTCTCAACAAGTTGGTATGCCAGCGACAATACCGGTTAGCAGTGAGCATCCAGAGGCATACACTTTGACCGTTACAAAAAATGGTATCGTCTGTCAAGGCAAGACGGAAGCCGGTCTTTATTATGCCGTTCAAACGTTACGGCAG
>JAITST010000079.1 GCA_031287585.1 Planctomycetaceae bacterium
TTTCCACCGTGAACGAGTAAGTAGAACAAGATTGAACATCGGTTGTTTTCTTACATCAGTAAGAATTGGCGTGGTCGTCCGTTGGTGGATATGGCGACGGTGGTGAACTTGATTGCAAACAATAAAACGGAGACCGGCTTGACGGTACGTTGTGTTGAGGACAGAAATGTTTACCGGACGCGTTCCACGGTGAATGGAACTACACCATAAAAGCAAAAACTAAAAATATAAAATGAGTGAGTTATTGTTTGACGGATACTAACAACCTCACCAAACACGCCATTGTTATTCGGAACAACGAACAAGTACAGCCATCAAACCCAAAAACACCAATGCGCATAACGAGTCAAAACGATGACGAACTCCGCGACGCTTACGCGGATCGCTCAACTGCTTAAATACACCGCTCAACAACGACAACTGCTGATAAAAATTTGAATCGCGCGTGTCCAACATCTAATTACCTACATGAATAAAAAAAGTATCATACGAAATGTTATACATGCGAAAAACGAAAAAGTGCGAGATTATTGGAATTTTTTTATTTTGCAATTGACGTGAGCATCTTTCCTGATTGCGTATTTCTGATAGAATATGAGTGTTGTGTGAGGTAGCAGTGTCCCGTATGTTCGTGTAACTAGCAACAATTTCATTGAGGGTGACAACTATGCAAATAATCGAAACAGAAGTATCGTATGACCAAGTTTTCGCGATGGCAAAAAAACTGCCGTTACGTGAACAGTCTATTTTACGGGACTCGCTCGCGTTGATGATTGGAAATGCTGGCAAAACATCGCATTTTGCGTCAGAGGAAGAGGTTGACGAAAAATTTGACATCTACTCCTACATAACTCCCGAAGACAGAGAACGTTTTCAGAGAAATCACGATGCACTCGTCGCGTCGTTACCCAAACGAACACCGGAGGAATGGCAAGAGATTTTTACTCGCTCGGACAATTTTCCTGTGGCGACAGAAGAGGAAATCAAATTACATGAAGAAGCCAGTGAGGATTTGAGAAAATGGCGGTAATGATTTCGTTGGATTCTGGTGCCTTAATTGATTTCTTTTGTATTGATAATCTTGACATAATCACATTGGACGGATAACAACTATGCACATTCTCTACCCGGGTTATACCTTTGAAACTCTTTCGATGAATCGTTCTGACGGCGAAGCGTCGGAGTTGGTGGTGGCTTATTCGGCATTGTTCCATCCGGCGATTGTTGAACAGACGAAGCATCTCCCGAATTGGGAAAGTGCCGCCGCACCGATGTCGCCGACGGCTCCGAAAGTCCTCGTCATACCGCCGTGTTGCGAGAAGTATATTGACGACACGTGGACATCAAAACTCGACAAAACCGAAACAATCGTAGTCCGTAATCTGTCACGCCGTGACGAAATTATCACATTCATAATCGAAAAATTAAACGTAACTGACCACAACTTCGACAACGAGTTTGTAAACGACTGTCTCGCACTCGGCACGTTTGCATTCGTAACAGACCTGCTGACCCGTCAAATCCGCTATATGTCTGTCCTCGACAACAGCCGCTTACAAACCGAGTTGCTGGACACAATCAACGCATATCGCGAACACGATACCGCCAAAATTGACGAAGCAATCGCGAAGGCATTCGATGTCGTTACCGAATCGAAAGAATACTTCTACACGTCGCAATCGTACCTGTTAAATTTTCTGCTCCTGCCGGCATCACTACCGGCAGAGCATCTCTCGCCGCAAGTCCTGCAACCGCAATTACACAAGTCGCGTAAAACAACACTCTGGCTGCCAACCGCGACCCTCGAACGTCTCGCCGCCGACTTTCCTGAATCGTTACAATTAATCCGCAGCGCAGTCGAAAACGGCGACGTGCAAATTGTCGGCGACGAACGACGCGGTGACAACGATATCCGTATGCCGTTACTATCACAAGACGAAATCGCAAGCAAACTACGTAACGCAATCGCCCGTTACACCGACTTGCTCGGAAAACGCCCATTAGTTTTCGGTCGTCTGACTGCTGGTTTAACACCCGTCCTGCCGCAGTTACTCGCGTTAACGTCATACACCGGAGCGATTCACTTCACACCGCTCGACGGTTGGAAACCGAACGATACAAACCAAAGTAAAATCGAATGGAAAGGAATTGACGGTACGTGTATTGACGCACTCATCCGTTATCCGCTCAACGCCGCCGAAGAAGACAATGGAGTCGAAGTCGCGTCGAAACTTGGACAAATTCTCGACACAGACCACGTTGTAACAATAGCGTTCGCACACTTCCCGAACCAGCCGACACAATGGATGGACGACTTCCTGACTGCAAACAAATTCACAAAATCACTTGGCGAGTTTGTGCTAATCGACGACTATTTCGCACAAACCAAGAACTCCGGTAACAAAACATCATACTCGCTCACAGACTACCGAATCAACGAATTGCAATCAGCGGTAGAGCAAGGACATGAAAATCCAATCTCACGTTGGGTAGCGTACAACAAAACAAGAATAAATCGTCAGGCAACAACCGTCCTCGAAATTATGACTCGTTTGCTAAACCCAAACGAAACCTCACATAACCAATCGTTAGAACAAGCCGCCGTAACATTCACAAAAACGTTAGCCGCGTCGAACGAACAATCGGACGAAGGTCTGTTGTTCATCAATCCGCTAACAGTCCCAAGAACAGTTTACTACGACATAACATGCTTCACAAACGAACTGGATTGCGACACAATAGTAGCGGACATAACACAAAACGGTAAACGTGAAGCAGCAATAAAAGTACCGCCGCTTGGCTATTCATGGCTTGGACAAGTGAAGTCAGAACAACACACGCAGGAGCATCAGTCTCGCGAGATAGAGAAGAAACATCCAGCCAAACCAAAATCATTCTTACAAAATATAATCAATACTTTCACTAACACAAACGTATCAAAAGCCAAAGAACGCCCGTTAGTAGCGGAAATATCAATCCCGACAAACGACGGCAACCGCGACCGTTTTTACTTACTGCGAAACAATTTCTACGAAGCGAAAATCGACACCGCAACCGGCGCACTTTTCTCGGTACGTTTTCCGGAAAAACGTGGTAACCGGCTAGCTCAGCAAATCGCCTATCGACTGTCAAAAGCGGAACGTGCGACCGATACCAGACCAATTGACGACCCGAATTTCGGTTATACAATTATGGCGGCTGACAAATTTGAAATCGAGACAAGTAACTTACTGACAGGTTGCCTGAAAATAAACGGTCGTCTAGTCCATCCAGATGGACACGTTGCAGCGACATTCATCGAACGTTTTACAGTCCGCCGAACAAGTCCGGTAATAGAAATCGCAATAGAACTGGAACCAGAATTTCAGCGGGAGAATACTATCGAATCGGCGTGGGAAAGTTACTACGCAATCCGTTGGGGCTGGGGCAACGAAATGCTAGACACATTCGGGAGTATCAACGGCAACTATCAAAAAATAGATAGCGACACAAAACAAATTCACTCAACAGAATTTATAGACTTAAGAACAACCAGTGAATCGCTAACAATACTAACAGACGGGCTACCGTTCCACCGTCGCGTAGGTTTAAGACGCATAGACACACTCCTGTCGGTACACAACGAAAAGAGTAAAATTTTCCGTTGTGCCTTCGGACTAGAACTGCCAAACCCGCAAGACACAAGCAAAGAGTTCCAACTGGAAGACAAAAACATTCTGGTAAAAAAATCGCAAAAGCCGAGAACAAATTCGGCGTGGCTGGGATTCATTGAGGCGAAAAACATAGAAGCGATAGATTGGCAAATTCTGACAAACGAATCGGGACTATCAATCCAGGTACAACTACAGGAGACAAAAGGTAAACCAAGCCAATTCCAAATAATATTCTGCCGTCCAATAAAACAAGCAATAAAACAAAACCAACTAAACGAACCACAGGAACAATTAGAAACAAATAACAACAAAGTAAAAATAAAAATGCGTCCCCACGAAGTTTTGCCGATACGGATAGATTTTTAGGGAATCTCTGAAAACTCTTTTTTAACGCGGCGGACGCAAAGAATCGCGGAGGAGTATTTTTTTGGGTAACTTATTCTATTATAAATTACTACAAAAAGATTTTCAAAATAAAATCTCTGCGGTTAAAATTGAGGTTTTTAGAAATGCCCTTATGTTATTTTTTGTCTGATTTCTTCCGTCTATTTGCCAATCCCTCAATAAAAATGGGTGTGTAAAAATGCCACTCCGATACCCCCACTTGACAACTTGACGAATAAAGTGATAATTATACACGTTATACTTTTAGCATGTCTCTTCCGATTGTGCGGACGTGAAGATGACAATGGGTAGGTAGCTCAGTTGGTAGAGCAATGGACTGAAAATCCATGTGTCGGCGGTTCGATCCCGCCCCTGCCCACTGTAGCGGTGGTAGTTTTTGGTTCAAGAGGGGCTATCACACCTTTCACGCTACACGTTGACGAAAGTCAATGTAGCCGTCACCATCTACCAAAGGGGGCGGCGTTTTCGTTTCTTGCAACTTAGTGCTAGGTTATTTTTTTGGCTATTCGGAAAAAATTTTTAGAAAATTTTAATATTTACGTCACCCCCCGCTTACATAATCGTTAGAAGTGGTAGAATCGTTCGCGTTATTGAAAAACTCTGTTCGGAATTTTCCAACAACTCGTCCTTGTCCAATATTTTTGAAAGGCACTGAAACCGTCGGATTTTGGTGCGAATTCGGGAGCGATTTTCGATAACGTGAGACGAAAAATGTAGCAGCATTTTTCAAAAATAGTATCAAGGGCAATACATCGTTCGAATAATAAAATCAGCGCACAGTGGTATCGCAGATTGTTCATTGGCAAACTATTCGAAGTTAGATTCGTTCCACCCGAATAATTGGTAAATGCTGTCGTCCTTCAAGAAAATCGAGATGAACATTTATCTTCGCTCCCGCTCTTCCTGCGATACACATTCGCGGTTTCACGCACGTTTTTTTGTGTTTTGCTAATGGTCGCGTTTCGATTCTTGATTTTGAGTTTGTGGCATGACGGTAAAAGTAAACTTCGTTGGGTGTTTTGCCGGAAAGAGTCATGTGCGGACGATATTCGTTGTACCAATTGAAAAACGGACGAGTTTCATTTGCTATTTCGTTTTTCGATAACGGTACAAGTATTCGTCGAGTACAACCGTCTTTGTGCGTTAAGATGACACGTTCCGTTACTGCTATTGAGCCGTGTTTGCCGACAGCACCGAAACGTTGTTTGATTTCGTTTTCGTTGCACCAAGACCGAAACTCTGATGATGTAAATTGCGTCCCTTTGTCCGAAATAAGATATTTCGGTTTCACGGCATTGTCATTGCAAATACGATTCATTGCCGAAACGATTTGTGATGCTGTAGGGTTTTGTTAAAAAGTGTCTAATCCCATAACACGTCGGGAATAGTGATCAATCACAACCATTACGTACCAAGAATACGGATGAACTTGTGGCATAGCGTTGGGCGACCACGGTGTCCAAAGACCATCGCTTGTGGGAACAACAGTTAAGTCAACGCTCCAAACATGGTTCGGATACCACGCTTGAACGGTTGGTTTATCCGGCGTTGGATTTTTCCCAATTGACCGGTGGTGCCGTGTTGCGGTTGGCTTTGGGTATTTTGAAAAAGACCGTCGAAGGATTGGAGGACGAATTTGCCGAAGCGATGTTGCCGATGAAAAGGAAAAAATAGAATTGACGAAAGAGATTCTCGTTTACGTAGCCAAAGTTATGGCAGTTCATAACAAGCGATTGGACGACGAAAAGATTGAAGAATGATATCGGAAAGCCGAATTAGAACGCAAACCGAAATGGATAGCCGAAGGCGAAGCACGAGGTGTTGTGTTGTCCGTTCAGAGCGTTCTTAATGCGAGATTTCATACCGTCACGCCGAAAGTTCAAAAGCAACTTTCGGTGATAACGGATGTATCGCGGCTAGAGAACCTTGTCGGACAGGCGGCGGTTTGCTCAACGTTAAAGGATTTTGAAAAATTACTCAGCAAATAACCGTACTGCCCGGATTTTTGCCGTAAATCCTTTATTTGCAAGAGTTAGTGCGACGTTGTAAAAAAAGGGGAACAGTGAGGGGAATAAAGCCAGAAGGATGTTCCATAGTTCATAGTTTTTTGTCGAAAGGTTTTTCTGGAAACATCTCGGTGCTTGACCGTAAAAATCCACTGTTTCCGCACTGTTTGGCGTGTGTTGCATTTCATTTCACCGCAACGCCAATGGTGTGCGGTTCACTAAGCCGCCGACACGGGCGAACCGATGCAGAAACGAAAAAAGCCCGCCAAGCGGCAGGCTTCGTATTGTTATTTATTCTTACCGAGAAAATTTGGCAGTGATTTACGCCTTCGGCAACGTCGCCGAGTTCGAGATGTGAATAAACGTTCATCGTCAAACGAATGTCCGAGTGCCGCATCGCTGATTTCGCTATGCTTGGCGAGACACCGCTCTGGGCGAGCAGTGTGGCGTGAGTGTGCCGGAGGGCATGAACATCAATCACTCGGTTCAACGAATCACGTTTGGCGATACCGGCGAACTTCAAGTCGTGGTCTAGGATTCTGTGCAATGCGTTTGGGACGAAGAATAGTTTCTCTTGCGCTGAAATCTTGCCCCGTTGTTTTAGCCATTTTCGCAACTCTTTGACAAGTTCAGGGTGCAGCGGCAACATTGAACCGCGGCGGTTCTTATCGTCTTTCGCCGCAAGCACGATGTGCGGAATTTTCGCATCATTAGCGTGTAATCCTAATTGGGAAGTGTTCACTAAGTCACCGTAAAACAATAAAACGCTCTTGACAGAGCAATAGGCGACGGATGCGCTACTTACATTACCACTTAATAGATGTTGACAAAGAGTCCTTACCCCTACGGGGTAAGGATTTGCGTTGTTTCTTGAGGACAAGCATCACCCGATACGTTTTTGATGTTCAATAATCAACATTTCGGGTTACGATTACATCGCGACACAAACAATTTTCAATCGTGTTAAGACAAAAAAAATTTGGACGAGTTATTATCTGACGGATG
>JAITST010000082.1 GCA_031287585.1 Planctomycetaceae bacterium
CATTTAGAGGCGTGTTTTTTCTGCAAATGGCTTTTCCTACAGCCTCGTTATACGAAGTGCCCCCTGCACCCCATTATTTTTTATTGCACTATTTTTTTCAATTATTTTTTTACAACAGAGGCAGTTCCAAAAAGAAAGCTTATACATACCCCCAAGGTTTGGACTCGGGGGCATTGATTACAAAATATCACTCATAATGAGCGATTAAGCAAAATAAACCCGGCAGAGAAATCCTTCATTCCTCTGCCGGGGTTTATTTAATAAGTTTTCTCCGAGAATGAACCGGTGTAACCCAGATCCTGTAATTTCTTGCGGGTGGCAAGGGGTAGTTTTCCGCAAGCCTGGAATACATCATTATCTAGAAAACCTCCTGCGGCAAACTTGATAGAGGTTACACTGTCGGGAATCGTTTACTTCGCAATGATTGTCGCGACAATGCTATATCTTTGCGTTGTGCTAATCGGACGGCGGCATTGGTCTGCTACGCAATCAATGTTCGGTGTTTTTCACTTCACCGTTCGCGCAGTCTCGCTGTTCGTAATCGGGTTGTCGTGCTGTTTCCTGATTCAGCGTAACGATGTTCGCGCGGATATGACTGCCGAACGATTGAGTACCTTGTCGCCGGAAACGCTCAAACTATTACGCGAAATCAAAGTCGAAAATCCGGTTATCATCGAAGCGTTTATCAGTCCAAACGTACCTGAACCGTATATTCAAACAGTATTGAACGTGCGGGCGGTGTTGGGCGAAATTGCTTCGCGTTGCAAAAATAGCGTGACGGTAAAAATCAACGAAATCAAACCTCACACTCAGGAAGCCCTCAACGCCGCACAGCGTTACGACATCCGTCCGCAACCCGTTCGTTTCGCGGCACGCGGCACACTCGAACAGTCCGACATCTTTCTCGGTATCGCGTTTCGTTACGGTTTGAAAACGGTCACGTTGCCGTTTATCGACAGGGGACTTTCCGCCGAATACGAACTTGTTCACGCGCTGAGCAGCATCGTTGACCCAACAAGGAAACGTGTCGGGATTCTCGTAACAGACGCACCGCTGATGGGCGGTGTTGACTATTCGACATTCTTAATGCGTCCGTCGTGGCGGATTGTTGATGAGTTACGTAAACAATACACGGTTGTCGAAGTTGACCCGCGTGAGCCGATTGTCGAGAAGTACGATGCGTTGCTCGCAATACAACCCTCGTCGCTTGGACCGCAGGAAATGCAAAACTTTGTCGGCGCGATTCGCAACGGACAACCGGCGGTAATCTTTGAAGACCCGATGCCGTTACCCGGTTTCTCCGGTGACTTGCCCGGAACTGCGGCACCGCGCCGCGCGCCGGGAGGCGGGATGGCAATGATGATGCAGCAACAAAGCCCGCCGAAGGGCGACATAACGTTGCTGTGGGAATTGCTTGATGTTTCGCTCAACGGCGACCGGGCGGTTTGGCAGGATTACAATCCGATACGTAAAATCGCGAGTCTGCCGAAAGGGTTCGTGTTTGTTGACCGCACGCGGGCGGATGAGCAAAACGCCCCGCAACCGTTCGACAGCAAGGACGCGATTAGTTCGGATATACAATATATGATGTTCGCGTTTCCCGGTTCGGTGAAACAGTCAACACGTCCCAATTCAAAAATAACGTTCAGTCCGCTAGTGAAAACGTTCCGCGACCCTGCTGGTTACGTGACCGTTTCTAACTTGCGCCGTTTGCGAAGTGAGACGGAAATAGAACGTTATTACGAGATTGAGCCGTCGCAATCGGAGTTAGCGGTTCACATTCAAGGTGAGTTGCCGCCGCTTCCGAGTCAGCCGCTTGAAGAAGGGCAAACGCCGCCGAAACCGGAGCCGGTAAAGTTGAACGTTGTGCTAATCGCGGATGTCGATATGATTTCAAACGGAATGTTTGAACTACGAAGTCGTGGAACCGAGCCGGGGTCAGGTATAAATCTGAACTTCGATAACGTTACGTTTGTACTGAACGCAATTGACTCGGTAACTGATGACACTCGTTACCTAACGGTACGCGGACGGAGACCGGCTCACAGAACGTTGCAGGAATTTGACCGTCAAACGGCAACAATTCGTGATGATGCGTCGTCGAAACGTAGTGAGAAGCAAAAGGAGTTTGACGCTGAAGTTAGTGCAAGTGAAGAGGAATTGAAAAAGACAGAGGAAGAACTTCGCAAGCAGTATAAGAGCGGTAACGTCGGTGAAAACGAGGCGACGGTTCGCATACTAACGAAGATAGCGAGCATCCAGAAAAAGATGATGGAGTCCAAAGAGCAAAAGGAACGCGAACTGGAAATTGCGTTGGAGGAGGCGGACGTAGAACTGAACAAACGTATCCACGCAATACAGAGCCGTTACAAATTCCTCGCGGTAGCAATTCCGCCAATCCCGCCGCTATTGATAGGTCTGATAGTGCTAATAATACGCCGGAGCAGGGAAACGGAAGGAGTGCCGAAAACACGGCGAAGGAAGTAAGACGGCACACGAACGCAGGCGTTACCGCCTTGATCCAGTTTTATATTTTTTCGCGGATACGCATACGTTGCGTATCTGCACGCGGTTGCGCGGTTGGTATTCGCTAAGTGAAGTGTTAAACAAACAACATCTACTCCAAACTCGCCAAATATCTTTCCGCGTCGATTGCTGACATTGCTCCTGTTGCGGCTGCTGTTATTGCCTGACGATAATGGGAATCGGCAACATCGCCTGCTGTGAATACTCCCTCTACACTTGTGTTTGTGCGGAACGGGATTGGCTTTATTACGAACCCTTTTTCGTCTATGTTCAATTTACCTTTCAGGAAATGCGAGTTCGGCGTGTGTCCTATCGCCACAAACATCCCTACCACCGGTAGTTCCAAATCGGGATAGCCCAACGTGCTTTTCAGTATCAATCCCGCCACGCCTGTTTTGTCGTCACCTAGTACTTCGGTCGGAACACGATTCCACAGAATTTCAATCTTCGGATGTTCTAGTGCTCGTTTCTCCATCGCCCGCGACGCACGCAACTTGTCGCGTCGGTGAATCAGGTAAACCTTCGACGCGAACTTCGCCAGATAGTTTGCCTCCTCGACCGCCGAGTCGCCGCCGCCGATTACAGCGATTTCCTTGTTTCTGAAACGCGGCAACGCGCCATCGCAAACCGCGCACGCACTCACACCGCGATTCTTGAATTTCGTTTCTGAGTCCAGTCCAAGCCAGTTCGCGCGTGCGCCCGTCGCGACTATTACCGTTTGCGTTTCGTAAACCTTGCCGCTGCCGCTGGTAAGTTTGCGTACCGCTCCCGCCGTTCCCGTGAAGTCAACATCAACGATGTCGTCCTCAATAACGTTAGCACCGCACGCAACCGCTTGCGCACGCATCAATTCGACCAACTCCGGTCCGCTGATTCCGTGTTGACCTTCATCGTGAGGCGGCAGCATCATTATCCGGTCTGGTGTTATCGCAGTCGCAAGCAATCGTCCGACTTCGCCCGTCGGAGGGAAACCGGGGAAGTTTTCGATTTCAGTTGTCATCGACAACTGTCCCATCGGTAAAATGTTCTTCGCCTGATTCTCGGCAGACATCGCACCGGTAAACACAATCGGGTTAAGTTGCGCGCGACCAGAATAAATTGCAGCAGTCCACGCGGAAGGTCCGCTGCCTATGATAATTATTTTTTGCATTTTTATTTGTTTGTTAATTTGTTGAATGAGTTTAGAAATATACAAAATGTACAGAGTGAATTTTACCATTTATGGTATGTCTTACACAAGTCCACGTCAGAAAAATTACTTCGCTTGCGGGTGTGTAAAAATAAGTGGGAGATTTTTACTTTTGATTAAATGCAATAACTAAGTCACCGTAAAACAATAAAACGCTCTTGACAGATCAATAGGCGACGGATGCGCTACTTACATTACCACTTAATAGATGTTGACAAAGAGTCCTTACCCCG
>JAITST010000116.1 GCA_031287585.1 Planctomycetaceae bacterium
GACAAAGCGGGTAACTTGGTAACACGAATACAAATTCCTGTTGATGCTCAAAAACTACGACCCGTTGGTGAAAAGCGAGTTGTAAAATACGCGAGTAACGCGATTGGGCAAGTAACAAATGTATCACAATTAATAGGAAACAATAACGCGGCAGTTACATTGCGTGAGTATGACAAACTCGGTCGCGTTATCAAAACAATCGACGCGCTCGGCAACGTAACGATTTACAGTTACGACAATCTCGGCAGAAAAACATCAGAGACAAATGCAGAAGGCGGCACAACAAAATTCACCTACGATAATCGTGGACGAATGAAAACGTTGACCGACCCGATTGGCAACACGACATCATGGACATACAACATTATTGGTCAAACTGCTGGCGAACACGTTATGTTAGACGGATTAGTACAAAGCAGACTATTCTTCTATGATGCGTCAGGCAACATCATATCAAAAGTTGACCGCAACAATAGAATAACAGAATGGACATTCGACAGATTAAACCGTCACACGTCAGAGATTTGGTACGATAACTACGAATCGTGGACAAAGAAAAACGCAACAAAAAAATTCGTCACAACATACAACCGCGCAGGAAAACTATCAACAGTTGACGACGGCGAAAATAAGTTTAGTTTCAGTTATGGAGTATTCGGTAATGAAACCAAACAGGTACAAAAACTGGCTGGCTTGGAAAAACCGGTAGAGTTTAATTACACAACAGACATAACAAACTTGCGAACAGAAACAAATTTGAAAGCAAGCGGTAACGAATATGTCACCAAGTACGAGTTCGACACATTGGGCAGAACAAAGCGTATTTCACAGAACGACAAATTAGTAACAATCGACTACAACAATTTCGGCGAACGTAAAACGCTAAATCGTTTTGCGGATGGTAAAGAAGTAGTCAAGACTGATTACAATTGGGATACGTTAGGTCGTGTAACAGAAATCAAACACGGCAAAGTAAACACTTTCGCTTACACGTGGGACAACGCAAATCGTATCACAAGAGTAGATTCTGCAAATGACAAAGCAAAGTACGAATACGACAAAACGTCACAATTGGTGAACGCAAAATATACAAAATTGCCGGAAGAAAAATATTCTTATGATTTGAACGGTAATCGTAAAACAAGTAAGACTGGTGAATACAATCGCTTGTTATCAGATAATGAAAACAGTTATCAATACGATAACGAGGGTAATCGTATTACAAAAATTTCAAGTAATGGTACAACAAAATATTCGTGGGATAACCGCAATCGTCTAGTAAAAGTAGAAACTCCAAACGAAACGGTAGAGTATGTTTACGATTATCAAAATCGTCTAGTCAAACGAACGCAGGATAAAAATGAAACAGTTTTTATCCACGACAATTACCAAGTAGTTTTACAACTAGAAAACAACAAACCAACTCATCAATACCTCTGGGGAACAAACCAAGATGAGTTATTGTGCGACAACGATAACTGGGCATTAGGTGACCATTTGAATAGTGTACGTGATATAGTTAGTGCAAACGGTTCGGTAACACATTTCGAGTATGATGCGTTTGGAAAGTTGTTGTCAGAAAATGCTGACAACACAATCTTCGCGTACACTGGTAAAATGAGAGATAACGTCAGTGATTTACAGTGGAATATCAATCGTTGGTATGATGCGAATGTTGGGAAATGGTGTAGTGAAGACCCGATTGGGTTTATGGGAAAGGATGTAAATCTTTTTAGATATGTAAAAGATATGGTTACAATATATGTTGATAAATTAGGTCTTTTTACAATTTGTCCTGACAAATGTGCTACAGTGGGTAACATTTCTGAAATAACAGTTGTTGAGTCTGGGGTTATGTCCAGAGACCGTGGACATCCCCGTTCTCTAAACTCTGGCTTTAGTGCATTTGATAATGCAGTACTTATTGCAACTCTTATTAATGTTGCATCACTCGGAAATGCGGCACTGATGGGGGTAAATACGTTTACCGAGGAGGTAGTTACTCAACTTGCTATGGGCGGAATTACGCCCGATACAGACGTTATTCGAGATAGATTAAATAATTTGGTAAATGGCATGCAGATTTCAAATCAAAATTCTGGTGTTATGATTTGGATTAATATCCAATTCAAAGAATGCCAAACAGTTTCTTGTTGCTTTAATTACACCCGTAGAAATTATGTAACCCGTAGTGAATGGTATAATTGTGATTTAGGTAACGGATCAAATATAGAAGATGTTCCTAACAAAACTTTACCTTGTATTCAACAATCTTTGCGAAGAGCTGGAAGTGGTGAACAAGGGGACAGAATGCTCTAATTTTTATGAGCAATTACTTATTCAATTTTGTTCAATAGTTTTTTCAAAAAATATTCGTGGAAGCGGATTTTAATGGGCAACTATTATTTCACTGTGCATTTAAGCCAGTGTTTAAGTTTGGATGGCTTTTGAATCGTTTTTTAGTTTTTACGACCAATTTACAAATGAGATTTATAGATTTTTCAAAAAGTAAAAGCAATGAAATTATTATTGTCTTGACAATAATCTTTGTGTGTACATTTATTTTGTGTTACCTTGCATTATGTTATTATGAACACATGAAATTTAACAAGCGAGTTGATAACACAATAAAAATACTGAAGTCAATGATTAAAGGTACTTCTCAAGATGACATTTTAAGAATTACGTCTGAAAAATCTCTGTCTATTTTACAAAATTGTCATAATAAGCAATCCCTTGCCACGCCAATACTTGTTTACGTTTACATATGGACGCGTGTGGATGATGGTCAGGAACAATGTGGTGTTTATGTGGAATGGCTTGAAGAACATCTGGGAAGTTGTGACATCCGATTTACAAATACCGATTCAGGTGAGGCTGGAATTTATAATCTACACTCGCCTTATGATGATACTATCAATAAAGAGGATGAATCGGTGTATGTCAGATACCTTTTACATTATACTTTTGGAATTAACGATGGGACATTCATAAAGTATTATGACAAAGAAGAAGGGCTTAAATTATCGAATGCGGCTAAACAAGGCGTGCTGAAGGCAGAACTAGTTCAAGACAATATTGTTTGTTCAAATACAGTCAATGTTGTGCATCATGAAATCAAACGTAAATGAGTATTATGATGCATGGTCTAATCTGTACTTCTCATGTGACTATGGCAAGAATGTCATCCTAACACCTTGTAAAACACGCCTTTAATAAACGCCATTTTACAATACGGTATTTTACGCATATTTAACAACATGAATTTTGGGAAAGTGCAGATATTGCCTAACCCTCTCATTTAGTTGTTACGAGCAAAGTTATTGTGTTTTTTAGATTTCAGTTTATTTCAGTGAATAATTTTATAGTTTCAAGACGTAGTGTGACGAATGGGGTGTCTATGCTATCAATGAGTTGAAAGCATAGTTGTCGCCAACGAACAAGCAAGCGTGCATATATTGTAAGCATTAAATAACCTCTTGTTACCTCGTCTGTGAGAAATATTATGACAATAAAAAATTGTATCAGAATCGTTTTTTGTTTAGTTTTATTGGTTGCGGTATTTTTTGCGATCATAGTTTTTTGTGGACATGTTGTTTATTATACCCATCCGGACCGTATCAACATGAAAATTAAAAAAATCTGTGAATCACATGTTCAGATTAAGGATACTAATGTGATGGTCTTTTCTTTAATCGCATATAGTTCATCAGAGTTTAGTTTGTTTTTTTATATGGATAAAGAAAGAGAGTTGAGTATAGAAAAATATAGTTCATCAGAGTTTAGTTTGTTTTTTGGTACGAATAAAGAACGAGAGTCGAATACTAGAGAACGAGTGGTGATTTGTAAAGCCCCTTCACGTTACAACAAATGGACGGGAGCGTGGGAGGTTAAACTGTATCCCGTTTTCTGTGGTGATGGAACATGCGGTTTTGCTCCTTATAATTTTAACAAAGAAAAACGCTGCGAAACATTTGCGGAATTTAGTTTATTTGAATTATTGCCTAAGTCCGAAAATAAAAATTATACTTGGTATACCAGTCACGGTCCCAAAAGTTTGTTGATAATGCCTAATATAGGCGTTGCAGCAGGTATATTCTATGAAAATAGCGGATGTATCTTTGTTGGTACATCACCGCCTAAAGTATCGTGTAACGATATGAGTGTGAAACGTGGGAACAATATATTGAGGAAGTGAAATTTTTTGAATACTTGAATTCGAATATTCAAAGTTACCTAAAACACTGTGAACAAAAAGGTGGTACAAAGTTACTCAAATGATATCCATTAAATTGGAGAAACACAAGTGTAAGTGGTATTCCGCGTGATTTCCGATCACGGTGTTATTCGTTAATACACCTTCGCTTCCGACTCCTTTGGAGTGGTGATTGTTTAAGTAACTTTGTGCTAGAAAAAATAGTTTTGATTTTTATATTACACTTTGTTGAGGTTTTATTATGGGTAAGTTTTATTTGTTTTTCGCTCGTCTATTTGTAGTTTTTACTTGTACTCTTGGTATCGCTCTTATTTGGGTACCTGATAAGGTTAGTTATGTTGTGGCCAATGATGTAACAATTCAGACTAGTGAATGTCATGGTTTTGAGGCATTGTATTATTCACGATTCAAATTTCTTCCAGAGTTTTTACCTAAACCCGAAATTATTACGCAACCTTACGCGAGACGTATGGAAGCATTGTATGGTGAAAAAAGTCTTGGGTTTACTCCTGTTAGGTCTGGTTGTGTAGGTAAGACAATTTTGAATCCAACGGGTTTTATTGTTCTATTGATACCGTCTATGTTTCTTATTTATTTTACGATTGTAATTTATAATCTCCTCCCAAATTTGCGAATTAAAATTGTAAAAACATCAACAGATGATGTCATAACCCCAAAGTTTTGAACTGTTAAACAGAGATTTTTTGGTAGATTTAGTTTTACACTCGATAAACCTTGGGGCGAGATGTACTTGCACCATTTTCAAGAAATTTATTATGTACTCAAATTATAAATGGATTGATATGTCAGAGATGTAACATATTGCATTTCAATGCGTTGCATCACTAACATGTAGATCCTTTTACAGTTTGAGATTTTTTATTTTTTGCTTTGATGGTATCATTCCATTGCCGTGAAACGAGTTTGGCTCCGAGTGGACTTATTCTCCATCCGTGACTTTAGTTGGGGTAGTGCAAAAAATTTGTGAAAACAGCAGTGAAACGCCTAAAATTTAAGTAGTTTCGCTAATATCGCAGCAATAATTTTGCGATTCGCCCGAAATGCTATTGTGTTTATTTCTGATTTGTGTACAATGTCCCCACCAATCTTGGTATTCTGGCACACGCCAATTCTCAAGCAGTGCTGGTTTTGGACGAATTATTATTTTACGAATATTTAGTGTACCAGTCGTACATTTTAATGGCACTGAAGGCAAACATTATGATATTCTTGGAAAGTACAACTATATGAAACACATAAATATATTACTAATTTTGCTGTTACTAACGCTCACCCCAGTGGCGTTATCTGCAACAAGCGTCATTCTCGAAACAGACCGCGATTCGTTATACGAAGGCGAGAGCATTTTTTATCGCATCACCATTACCGACGAAGCCGCCATCGACAAGTCGCTCGTTGCCGACACGTCCGCGTGGAACGGTTTTCGTTCCGTGTTTCACGGACGCGACGACTCAAGTAGATTCTCATCGTCCTACATCAACGGCAAGCAAACCAGCGTATCGCAATACATCGCCCGTTTCACTTATGAAATCTTCCCGCAAAAAAACGGTAACGTCATCTTACCGTTTCCTAAAATCGTTCTCAACCAAAAAACATTGTTACCAGACCGCGTTGCCGTCAACGGTCGTGAAGTTAATCGCAGCCGACTGAATCCCGACGGTTCGCTCGCGTTGCAAGTGCAGCCGCCAACCGTGCAAGACAACGTAATACTAAACTTGTCAACCAGCCGTAACACTGTTTACCCGTTACAACCATTCGACATCGTTCTAACAATCCGAATGAAAGAATTACGCGGTTCGTATTCCCAAGATGACCCGCTCTCGTTACTACAACAACCGCCGCGACTGCAAATCGCGTGGGTTGAAACCGAGTCGCTCCAGCGCGGTATCAAACCGCAAACCGACCGCGAATCGTGGCTCGGCAACATCGCGGTGCGGCGCGGCGGATTCTCAATCAACGACCTCGTAAATCAAGACGCTTCAAGTGCATTTTTCGCGTTTGAACCGCCGCGTGCTGTCGTTCGCCATTTCGCGTTCCCGTCGAAAACCGTACAGTTCCCAAACGCGGACGGTGACAATGTCAACTACCGCGAATACACGTTGCGGCGAACGTTCACCGCCGACCGTACTGGCTCGTTTGACTTCGCGGCTGTCGTGTTAAAAGGAGCAATCGCCGTTCAGGAATCCGCGTCCAGCGATATGCCGACAAGCCGTAACATCTTCGCGTTATCAAACGCGGTTACGGTAAATGTACGTGACGTGCCGACAAACGGGCGACCGGGCAACTATCTCGGAGCGTTCGGTACGTTTGACTGGCAAGTCGATTTGCAACCGCGAAAAGCACAACTTGGCGAGCCGCTAACATTGACGTTATCGTTAACGGGCGAAGGTTCGACGCTTGACGTTCGACCGCCGGAACTCGACAAAATTCCCGAAATCAAATCACAATTCCGTGTCTTGACACCAACAGAGCATAGCGAAAACGGTACGTGTAAATTTATCTATTCGATACGTCCGGCTGTCGCTGGTGAAATTGTTTTTCCGTCGCTTGAAGCGTCGTGGTTTGATGTCGCGACCGAAAAATTTGTTACCCAAAGCAGCGAACCGATAACGCTGGAAATCGAACCGGCGGGAACGTTGACTACGACTGAACAACCGGCATCGAACAACACGACAATCAGCGAAACCGTAGGCGTTTTCCTGAACACGCTCGACGGTCGCGGGGCTGCGAATGACGCGGTTGAGTTTGTGCCGATGTTAGTTGCGTCGGCAGTAGCGTTCGTATGTTACGCGATAGTTTTGTTAGCGGCAATAATTTACCGCAAACGTTTGCAGAATCCGCAAGCCATCTATCGCCGTAACGCTGTCCCGCGAGCGTTGCAGAGACTAGCAGCCGTATCGAATGAGTTGGAAAAAAATCAATACGTGTTCACTAACGATGTCGTGACAGCGATTCGCGCGGCGATAATCGGTCTGGTCGCGAACTTAACAAACACGAACGAACAAGGTATGACAACCGACGAAGTGAGTAAGCATTTGAGTGGGGACAATGTCGGTTCGGAGTGTGTAGAGAAAACGACAAGTTTATTGAAAACGCTGGACGGAGTATGTTTCGGCGGGATGACGGCGGACAGCGATCTGTTGGCGGAAGCGATGGAAGTGTGTAAACAAATTGACAACCAGCGAACAGCATTTGAACGTGATAGTTCTACGAACAAGTCAGCGGCAAACGTTACACGAATAACGTTAGTATTAGCAACATTATTCGTAACCAGTTGTACAACGCCGTCACCGGAACATCAACAACTTTTCGACCGTTCGAGAGAATCGTTTAACAAAGCGGTAGAGCAGACAGACAACGAAAAACAAAAAGAACAATACAGCAAAACCGCGATGTTGTATCGTCAACTAATTGAATCAGGCGTTCGTAACCAAACGATTTACCTGAACCAATCAGAAGCATTGGCTCTATCCGGTCAAACAGCAAAAGCAATCGCCGCCTACCGCTTGGCGGAACGTTTCGGAACAATCCCGACACAGCAAACCAATACGTTAGAAACAATAATGAATCACAAACTAGAAACAAAATCATTATTGCCAATCAATATAGGTTACTACATAAAAATCAGAATGATGGTATTAATCTCGTGGTTGACAGCAATAATAGCAACAGTAACGTTGTTCAAAAAAAGACATAGAAAACTATTTCGCAACATAACGATACTCTGTGCGGTATTAACGGTATTGGCAATGACATCAACACTATACGACTACCATCGTTACGAGCAAACAAAACACGCAATAATCCTAAACCCAGAAACCCACCCCCAAAAAGGAAACTCCACTCACTACGAACCAACAACCCCGCCGCCGCCCTACACAGAAGCGATAGTAAAAGAGGAAAGAGGCAACTGGCTGTATCTAAAATTTCAAAACGAACAAAGAGGTTGGTTGCAACGGGAGGATGTTGTGATTTATTAGAATCCCATCACGGCGCAACTGAAATTTGTAGAAACATACATACAACGTTTCTTTGCCCCGTAGCAAACCTAAATTTGAAAAACGAATGATAACACCCGATTTCACAAGTTCATTGGCGAACAAGTTAATACTTTTCGTTTTTCCAAATAGTGTTTGCTCGCAGTACCCCGTCGGCTGAAGCCGACGGCAATGGTGTTGTGTCGCTTTACTCGATTGCCGTCGGTTTTAACCGACGGGACAAGGATGTGGAAACGTTGTGTACAACGTCTCTACAAATTTCAAACGTGTACGGCATAACAAAATACCTAGCCACACCACAAAAAAATTTTTCATACGGTCTGGCAACTGCCTTATAAAATGGTTACAATATGTACGGTCGTTGATGGTTTTTTCCATTTTTTCATCACTCAATTTGGAGGACAAATTTATGCGGACGTTTGAGAACATATTTGTTTCTGTAATGCTTGGTGTTTTTATTGGTGCGGCTTTGGTGCAGGCGGCTTTTCGTTCTTCGTGGGATGTTAAGTCGGAAACTGCTTCACTTGTTGAGTTTGATAACAAGGTCAAGTCGATTACCGAAAACCCCAACGCTAAAATCAAACTTTATGAAACCGTTTACGATTTCGGTGTGATGGACAAGAAGGAAAAGGGAACGCATCACTTTAAGGTTGAGAATGTCGGTACCGCGCCGCTAACTCTTGAAATGAACGCGACTACCTGCTCTTGTACCGGTATCGACATTTCACCGAAGCGTGTTTTGCCCGGTAAGACGGCTACCGTCACGCTGCACTGGGACGCGGAAAAGGCGTTCACACGTTTTAATCAGGGCGGTACAGTGCTTACCAACGACCCGGCGAACAAGGAAATTATGTACACGATTCAGGGTTTGTTCGTTGCACCCGCTCTTGTCTCGCCCGGTACGTTGTCGCTGAACAATGTCACCGCCGGTTACGAAGCGGTCGGTACGGTTCGCGTTTACGGTTTTGAAAATGATACGTTAGCAATCGAGCGGATTGAGTGGGATGACAAAGAACATTTTAACGTTACTTGCGAACAGTCAGAGTTGAACGAGAAAGATAAAGATGATATGGTCAACCAACACGCGAAGAGCGTTTCAAATGTCAACATCTCACTCAAGCCCGGCTTGCCGCTTGGTTCGTTTCAGGAACGTATAACGCTGCATACAAACTATCCAGGCGAACCGAAGTTAGAAGTCTTGGTTATCGGTAAAATCTCCGGTGACGAAGTCGTTGTCGGCGGCACGTATTTCCACAAGGACACCGGTATTCTCGCACTCGGAAAGGCGACGACCGGACAACCGCTTGTACGTGATATTAGTTTGACGTTCACTGGAAACGCGGTCGCAAAGGCATCGCCGCATATTCGCGATGTAACACCGAAATGGCTCAACGTTGTAATTTCCGAACCGCGTAAACTCGGCAGCCGGCTGTTTTACTCAATAACGGTGACAGTACCGGCGAACGCGCCGGCATCAAACTTTTCAGGTACAGACGGTACGGTACTGTTGATAGATACCGGTTTGGAAAACACTCCGCTGTTACAGATACCGTTGCAGTTGACGGTGGCGGAGTAATCGGGAAATTTTGACTGTGCCAATCCATCGGTTGAAGTCGGCGGAACGTGCGTTTTGCCGGAACATTTTATCCACCTCAAAAATATCACATAAAAATTATGAAACTATTCAAATTCGTAATCATATTATTGTCCATTTGTTCGCCCCGCGTTTTGGCTGACGAACCTTCCGCTTACAATCCAATCGAAGAAAACGGCGAATACTTTGTCGGCTGGACTACTCCAAACGCCGCCATAATTTTTACCGGCGATATGAATGGTTACGTTGAGCCGTGCGGTTGTGCGGGATTGGACCGGATGAAGGGCGGTTTGAGCCGTCGGCATACCTTTATTAAAGAACGCGAGTCGCAAGGTTGGCAGATGATTCCTATTGACGGCGGCAATCTCGTGCAAGGTTACGGATTGCAGGAGGAACACAAGTTTGGTTTTGTAACCGACGAGGCGTTACGGTTGATGAAGTACAGTGCAGTCGGACTTGGCGAACGCGAGTTGATGTTTCCGACCGACTCGCTCCTGCTTTACACAGTTGACACGCCCGGCAACGCGAAACGGTTTTTATCGACGAACATAGGAATTTACGAATTTGACCCTGTTTACGTCGCACCATATCGTACCGTATCGCGCGGTAAGGTGAAAGTTGGCATCACGTCTGTCATCTGCAAATCGTTACTCGGTAACGTTCACAACAGCGAAATTGTCACGGGCGGAGCGGTTGAAAAATTGCGGGAAGTTTTGCCTGTACTCGACGAGGAGAAATGCAATTATACCGTACTGATATTACGCGGGACGGCGGCGGAAGCGGAGGCAATTGTCAAGCAGTTTCCGAAACGGTTCACTTTCGTTCTGATGTCGGATTCGCCAGCGGAGCCGCCGCGCGAGGTGCGGCGATTCAGTGACGGTACGTACCGGATTGAGGTTGGTGAGAAAGGAAAGTTCGCGGTTGTGTTCGGACTTTACGATGACAAAGCAGCGGAAGGGGAATCGCGGGATGCGAAGACAGAGACGGTTCGCTATCAACGTGTCGCACTTGATTCGCGGTACAAAAATTCGCCGGAGATAATCAAGGCGATGGAAATGTATCAAGATAAACTGAAGTCTATCGGACTTGAAGGACTTGGCATCCGACCTGTTGCCGACCAACTCGCGAAGACGCACGGAAAGTATGTAGGGACGAAAGCGTGTACGGATTGTCACGAGGCATCGTTCAATGTGTGGAAGAAGTCGCGGCACGCATTGGCGTGGGCATCGTTGAAGGAGAAGTCGGAACCGCCGCGTGAGTTTGACCCTGAATGTATCACGTGCCACGTTGTCGGCTGGAATCCGCAAACGATACTGCCATACGAATCGGGTTTCCTGTCAGAAAAGGAGACACCACACTTAACGGGCGTGGGCTGTGAAAGTTGTCACGGTCCCGGCGAGTTACACGCAAAAGCAGAATCCGGCGGCGACAAAGAATTACAAAAAAAGTTGCGGCAACTATTACACGTTGACACAAACAAAGTTCAGGAACAATGCCTAATGTGTCACGACGGCGACAACAGCCCCGATTTTGACTTTAAGAAGTATTGGGAGAAGATTGAACACAAAGAGAGTGAATGAAAGAGATAACCAGCCGCTATGAGCGCGGGCTTCGGCTGTCAAAAAAGATGTAGAGGTACTCTTTTTATTTTTGAAAGTAAGGACGAATCGTTATTGGTACCATACATCAATACGAGTGCAAGATGTATTGATACCAACAACAAAATCGTTACCCTAATTTCGCCGTTACATATAACTCCATACTTAAGCAACGAGCGATTCAATACCGAGCATATTGCAAATGCGATCGATGAGGCATTCGCTGTCGAACGGTTTTTGGAGGAAATCGTTTGCTCCCGCGAGTTTCAGTTCGGAAATTTTGTCTTCCTCTACCATACCGCTGATGCAAATAATTTTGACTTCTTCGAGCGAGTTGTCGCTGCGAATCTTTTGACAAACTTCTTTGCCGTTAATATCCGGAAGCATAACATCAAGGACAATCAGATCGGGCTGGTATTCCTTAACCATCATACCGGCATCGAAACCGTTGTTGACCGAACGTGTGTCAAAACGTCCGTCGCCTTCCAATACATCTACAATCAACTCAACGAGGTCCTGGTCATCATCGACAACCAATACTCTACGTTTACCACTTTCCAACGCGTCGGTCGGAATACCGTTGTCTCTCATAAAGAGAAACAGTTGGTCACGCGGTATCCGGCGGAAACGGCTGCCCGGAACGCGAAATCCTTTTAATTGTCCAGAATCGAAGCAACGAATAATTGTTTGCTGGCTAACTTTGCAAATTCGTGCCGCTTCGCCCGTCGTAAATACCGTCTTAATCGCCATAATACATTCCCTTTCAAAAGGTTACAAAAAACTGTTCTGGCTCAACGCGCGTCCATCGCACGTAAGCCGCACAAAAATTATGTTCGTTACAACAAAATGGGTTGTAAATCACATTACCCATTTTCTAGCACCGCTACATTCGGCATAATCGGTATAATTGATACTGGTTTCCGGTTATACCGATTCCACCATCCTTACCGATTGTGTTGATTATAGCCATTTACCCAATTCGTGTCAATATCAATTAAAAATCCAAGTATCTCATTGAAATATAATAACTTAGGGAAAACGGGCAAAAAATTTTTGTAAAATAATGTGACTGGACAAGGTTGCGTATTTAGTGATAATGCGAGTAATGAGGTGCAAACAGATGTTGCCCTAATCTGTTGAAACGTTTGACATTGCGGACAGTACCAGACGGACAAGTGACAAGTTTTCCCCACCGCCCGACATCGCGTCGTGAGTTTTACCAGAAATTTTGTATCAATCTATATTTCGCATACTACCTGTTTTATTCACGGTTTACGTCAAATTCTGAAAAAAATTTCCCGCTTCAGACCCCCGGATGATTTGACAAATCGCAAAAGATAAATACAATTTTGAGGGTACATTTCCAAGTAGGGAAAAGCCAAGCGGACGGAACGGCGGTTTGGGAATATTTGAAAATTAGACTTGTTCGGTAACTTAATCATAATTAGGCGTTCACCAGACTTATCCCGATAGGGGGCTTCGCGGTGAACTCGTATGGAATTGATTAACGAGGAAATGATTCCGGTTGCCGAGCAAACCTTCAACTGTGAACGACACACATTTAATATACATAAAACCGGAAAGGATCGACGTGACCTCTCACGATAAGGAAATCGGACAACGGTTGCTTGACGCAATCGAAACCAAAATGGGTATAGAACGCTATGAAGTTTGGTTCGGCGGCGGCACGCGGGTGCGTGTCGGAGACGATAAAATTACAATCGTCGTACAGTCGGAGCAAACAACGTCGGGTCAGAATCACAATACCTCAATAAAATTATACAAGGCGAGATTCCGCGAAGAAATTGACAACGCGGTAATGAGCGTGTTCGGTGAGCCGCGAACGGTTGAATTTGTTTTCGCAGACCAAAATTATGTCGGTGAAAAAAACGACATAATCTATCGTGCCGACGCGAAGCACAGCGTTTCAAGTGTTCCGGTTCTGGTCGGAGCGGAACACGGTGGGAGCAGTTTTGGTGCGGCATTGATACCGCCGTTACGCTTGTTTCAAGATAATCAACAATCAAACGCAACGTTTGAGCAGAATAATCTCCCGCAACACATAAAACACGTTAAACAGGTAACGCCGTCAATTGGCGGTCGTCCGCGTAATACATACTGTCAGCCCGCGAAAACGCCGACGAATACAACAAACGTTTCCCCGAAGTCGCAGCAATCAAAACCCAACTATGTGTTTGAAACATTAGAAACGTTTGTCAAAGGAGCGTCGAATAATCTCGCGCGTCAGGCGGCGGATTTTGCGATTCAGTATCCGGGCAAGATTAACCCGATTTACATTCACGGTGCGACGAGTGTTGGCAAGACGCATTTGTTGCGGGCGATTTGGAACGAGGCACGGCGGCAGAAAACTCATAACGCCCCGTTGTTTGTGACTTGCGAGCAGTTCACGAATCACTTCATTGATTCGATGACAAAGAACGGTATGCCAAGTTTTCGCAACAAATTTCGTGACATTTCGATTCTGATTCTTGACGACCTGCCGTTCATCGCGGGCAAAAAGGCGACGCAATCGGAATTGATGAATCTAATCGACACGCTAAAAGGACGTGGTGTCCAACTGGTATTCAGCGGCGACCGTCCGCTCGGACAACTTGCGGGAATACGCTCGGAAATACTCTCGCGTCTGGAATCGGGAATGTCGTGCGAAATCAAACAGCCGGAATCGGCGATGTTGTTCGAGATCTGCCGAAGTATCGCGAAACAGAGGGAGATACCGATTACGGATGAGGTTTGCCGTTTCATAACGTCACGTCTAAACCAACACGCTCGCCAAATATCGGGAGCGTTGAATCTGTTGCACGCGGTTAATATGTCAAACAACGGCAAACCAATAACGATTCAACAAACAGAAGAAACGCTAAACGAACTGGTGAGGTGGAATCGTAGGAGTGTAAGAATACAAGACATAGACGCGGCGGTGTGTAAACAATGGGACTTGCCGCATCAGGAGTTGCAATCGAAAGGAAGAGCAAAGGCGGTCACGCAGCCAAGAATGATAGCGATGTGGTTAGCAAGGAAACACACAAAATCCGCACTTATAGAAATAGGTAAATACTTCGGCAACAGAAGCCACTCCACCGTAGTAACAGCCCAACAAAAAGTTGACCTGTGGATAAAAAACAACGAAACAATAATCTGCAACGGAACAGAATACAAAATAACAGAGTTGCTCCAACTGCTTGAACGAAAATGGAGTTGATACCAATAAAGGACGGTGTAAACTGACAGGTGTGTAAAATAAATGGAGAATTTTATTTTCGATTAAATGACACAAAAAAATACTGCTTCCAAGCAACATAACAAAATAATTTTCTAAAGTCCTTGTTTACTCAGTAGGCGTTCACGAATAGATTTTTCACCACGAAAACACGAAAAGAGAAAAAGAATTTTAGATTTATGATTTTAGATTTTGTAAAATCATATCTAAAATAACTGTGTTCTTCGTGCCATCGTGTCTTCGTGATGAAAAATCTAATGGCATCTTCTAAAAAACCACCAACTCAAAACCGCAAACCCCGTAAAATTAGATACTTGTTAAACGAAATAGCGGAGTTTTTAGAAGTTGCCTAATAGAGTGGGGGGTGTAAAACTTAGTGGGGGATTTTTATATTTTCCAACAGTAGTTCCATTGTTTTGAGTATATTGCGGCGCAGATAACCGCCATCTTTTCTGCGCGTTGTTT
>JAITST010000124.1 GCA_031287585.1 Planctomycetaceae bacterium
TACGTTTTCGTTCACTTTGTAATGCGGTCGCAAAAAGAATAGTACCACCAATACCAAGCCCCGCAAAAACTACATTACATTCATCAAAGGATTGTGCCTGAATAAATTCAGTTCTGTACTCTGATTCAATTATTTCTTCACCAACGACAACTTGTGTTCCCGCAGTGAAACAACTTAACAAACCACACATCCTACTTTCTGCACTAGCAACAGAAGATATACCTCCAACAACGCTGAGTCCAACAGTCGCTGCGCCCATGATACGCTCAAATTTTGTATTGTTCGTATTTGTGGCTTGCTCTGCTCCATTAAGAAGGGCAGCCCCACCGCACGTTAGACCTGCAACCTTTTTGGACATTTCCTAAGTACCGCGGTCAGGGTGTACGGATTGACCAGCAACTTCATTTGCCATGTCATTTCGTTCGCGTATTTGTTTGAATTTTTCATTATTGGGATTGGTTGTCGTCCGAAAGAACCAGCCATTAATTTTATTATTTACCCAGTCACATCGCTTATCAAACTTTGATTTTTGGGGTTGCGATGTCTCTGGCGGAGCCGGTAGTTCCTGCGGCGTAGCCGGCGCGGGTGGTTCTGGTACTGGCGGCGGTGTGCATTTTTCGTTTAGAATTGCATTTGGATTTATGTTAGCGTAGTTATTAAAATTGGGTTCACCAACGTACACAAGCAATACGATGGGCATTGATTTAGTACCATCAGTTGCCGGCGAGTTTGGTACATTTCCATTAGGTACGTGCGATGTTGGCGCGGAGCCGCTGTATGAGTAGCCGTTGCCGTAGTAGTAATAATAGTAGCCACGTCCGTTGTGCCATACGTCGTTTGATTCGTAGTGTTCACCGTTGTAATCTTCGTCGTACATCGACACTGAAAAATTCGGTGCGGAGAAACTGACGTTGTTAGATGAGTAGTTGTAAACTTTTCCACTGACGACATTTCGACGATGATGCACTCCCGCAAACGAGAACAGATCATTGTACTCGTCAGGAAAAATGGTTAATGTGTCAAGGTTCAAAGGAAACATTTAAGGTATTGTAGGTTATTTTTCTGGTAGTTTCAAGTGCCTTTCAAAACTCGTGGACAAGGACACCCGATAAAAAACAATGCGGATTCCATTTTGCGGAATGATAAAGTCCAAGTCAGGATCATATTTGACTTCGGCATAAGTGTCATCTCCATCTGGCGTTTTCAAATGCGGTATTTGTTCCGTTGTTATCGTTGCCTCTTCGCCGTAGTAAGTTTGGTTTTCGTGCGGATAACGACCAATCGCCTTGAGCCAGTTTATCACCCAAAGATTGTGTTCATCTTGAAGGGCTTCTTTGCTCACCGACCATTCACCCGGCATTTCAAGAATGTATTCGGCAAAACGATATTTCATTTTATCGTCAGGAACGATTAGGAACCAATCGCTTAATCCCGCTGTTACGAAAATGGTGGTATTCCGCTTTCGTTTTGCTGGCGGAAAGATATGAACGTTCAATGGAACCGAAGCCGGAACAATTTCTGACAAGCAAATGGGCAACGGCTTCGATTTGAATTTCTCGCTCAAAAATTGCAGCATTGATTCTTCTGGCGTAGAGGGGTCGCCCGGTTCATCTTCAATCCATACGGCACCTTTGGATTTGAGATATGCCGCAATTTCGTCATATCCATTAAGCACTGCCCACTTTAACGCATTAAAACGAACCCCCTCTATTGTGTATTCTGCATTGATGTCAACGCCATGTTCATAGAAAAATTTTACCAATGGTAAATTATTTCCGTTTGCTGCCGATGTGAGATACGACGCACTGTTGTCAATAGCCCCCTTATGAATGTCTGCACCAGCATCTAAAAGTAAATTGATAACGTCTATTGCATTACCATAAACTGCTTTATATAAGGGGGACAATTTGGGTCTATCTTTTTGGCAAGCATCTGGAGAAAAGCCCGCATCAAGAAATATCTTGACGGCTTTTACGTTGTTATGCTCTGCTGCATAGTGCATAACACCTTTTTCAAAAATGATATTGATAAGTTCTTCGTGATTTATAATGCCCGCATCAAGGAGCATCTGAGCGGCTTTTACTGCATTGCGCTTGTTCGCAAGGTTTTTCACGTCTTCTTCCCAAAGGTTATCGGCAAGTTCTCTGTGATTAAAGACATTTTCCAATAAAGAACATTGACCTTTATCAAATTCATCGTTAACCCACCATGAAAATCGCGTGATTTCATCTATTTCGTGTGTGTGCATAGTATATAAAATATATTGATTGGTTAGAATTATACGTAAAATATCTTGACGAGATTACTTCATATATTCTTGGTCTATTATTTCCCTTCCAATAGATTTTAGTTTATTAATGATAGCTTGCCGAACATCCTTTCCTAGGTCTATAGTATTCTCTGCGACATTGGAGAGTTCTTCATAAACCTTTTTTGCATAGGCAATAGTATGACCTTTGTTAGGCACATGTTTAACGATATTAGCCGCATCATTAATATCAATTTTGTAGTCCTCCAGTAACTTGTGTGTATCTTTGATATATTGGCTATTTTCCGGTAACCAAGATTTAGAGTGATCCGATTTCATTACGATATGGTGATCGTGATAACCGGCATTATGCACCAGCACAACGCTCGCACCATTTTCATACGCTTCAAGATTAGCAATCACATAATAGTTGTGATTATCAGCAACGGTGAAGTTATACACCGTAACACCATTCGGAAATTCTACTCGTTCAGTTCCAGTAAGCGTGGTGAGTTCGCCATTTGCACCTATGAAAACATCACCGATTTTTAAGTCTTTCGCTTCTACGTAATAACCGTGTTCGGTAACAGTGAGATTTTCGTGATATAGAATTGTACCGTTTTCTACAACAAAATCACCAGCGGCTCGTTCTAAATCGGGATTATCAGTGACAACCCAAAATGGATGACTGTCTGTTGTTTCAATCGTTTGCGTATCACCTTCTTCGTCAACCGTCGTCAAGTAACGGAGATGGTCGCTGGTACGAACAAACGTATCGGTTACTTCTTTTAA
>JAITST010000139.1 GCA_031287585.1 Planctomycetaceae bacterium
CCCGACGCGAGCGCGGTGTACATCGCGATATCGCCGCAATGCCGCCCCATCACTTCAACAATGAACATTAAGTCGTGACTACCAGCGGTATCATAGAGGTGGTCAACAGCATCAACTGCGGTTGTAACAGCCGTTGCGAATCCGATTGTCGTGTCTGTACCGAGTAAGTCGTTGTCGATAGTACCGGGTAGCCCGATAATTTGACCGTCCCAAAACTCATGTAAACAAATCGCTCCTGAAAGCGTACCATTACCGCCTATCGGCAACAACGCGTCTATTTTACGTTTCCGCAAAACATTCGCGACAGTTTGCAAACCTTCTTCCTGCATAAAACGTTTGCAGCGGCTGCTGTGCAAAATCGTTCCGCCCATACGTGAAAGCCCGGAAACCGATGACCGTCCCATAAACGGACTACCGTATTGGTCAACGTAAAAATCCTCGTCAAAAAAACCCTGATACCCGTGACAGACACCGATAACTTCGTCTTTCGCTTCATTGGCTGCACGCACAATACCACGAATACAAGCATTCATTCCCGGCGCATCCCCGCCGCTACACAAAACAGCAATTCGCATAAATTCACTATCAAAAAATGGTAAAAAAAAATGGTAAAACCGTAAAGTTGGCAGTTCAAAAAACAATATGAACAAAATTTCACCAAACCAATACGAGTTACAAATTGTAACAATTAGTGTAAATGATTACAAGACGGTACAATACTTGGGTTATCCTATACACGAATACTCAGAGTCTCTTTCTGTTGGCTCGTGACCTGTTTCCTTGATTAGTCGTTTTATGTTTTCTACTTCTATCGCATCAGGCGATTGGGTGCCTGCTTCGCGGTGGACTTTTTCCCCGTTAATTGTGCCGTCCATATCGTCTGCTCCGTATGCCTGTGCTATTTGTGCTATTTGTAGTCCTAGCGTTACCCAATATGCTTTGATGTGCGGAATGTTATTCAGCATTACTCTGCTCACCGCTATTGTTCGCAGGATGTCTGATGCTGCCGCTCTTTGTAACCGCAATGTCGCGTGAGGTTGATATACCAACGGCACAAATGCGTTGAAAGCGGCTGATTTTGTGTTGTCACGCTGCGATAGTGATTCGGTTTGTAATTCGCGTAAACGGATTAGATGGTCTATGCGGTCAGACTTTGTTTCTACGTGACCGAATAACATCGTTGCGTTTGTTGACAAACCTACCTTGTGGGCGGCACGGTGAATTTCCAGCCATCTTGCGGCATTTATTTTTCGCGGCGCAATTATCTGACGCGGTTTGTCGGCGAAGATTTCCGCTCCGCCACCCGGCATACTGTTTAGTCCGGCTGCTATCATATCGCGTAAAACTTGTTTGATACTCCAGCTGGTCAATGTTGTGAAGTGGTCGATTTCAGGTGCCGCCCACGCTTTGATGTGCAACTTCGGTGCAGCGTTACGAACCGTTGTAATGATGTCGCGATACCAATCGTAATTTTTTTCTGGATGTAAACCGCCAACGATGTGTATTTCTGTCGAACCATTCGCGGCTGCCTCGTTCGCACGCTCTTTGACCTCGTCGAACGTCATCGTTTTCGCACGTTCAGAATCCGCTTCCGCACGAAACGCGCAGAGCGGACAACGGGAGATACAAAGATTTGTCGGGTTCAGATGCGTATTGACATTATAATACGTGACGATACCGTTGAACCGCCAGCGAACCGAATCCGCCAACATCCCAATACGATGTAACGACACATCGTCACGCATCAGAAACAAACCGTCGTCAAAAGTCAACGGTTCGTTCGATTTGATTTTATCTTCCACTTGTGAAATTTCTGACATAGTGATTTTATTTAATTGTTTGAAACATTTTTCTTCGTGCAATCGTGTCTTCGTGGTAAACATTACGTCTATTCACCCTCCGCGATGTCGTATAGTTCAAAAAACACTTCGCGGCAGTTATTTTTGTGTTTGGTTAGGAGTTTTGATAACTCGGTTTCGTTTTCTATTAGTTGGTTTAGTTTTTCGGGCAACGGTGGTTGTTTTGGCTTGTTACAGAGTTGTGTGAGTAACATTTTGAACCGTTCTATTGTTATCGTATCGCTTGATAGAATCGGTAAATTTCGTATTGGTTTGTGTAACGTTATTAACAGTGATTTTGTGTAGAAATTTACTTTTTGTTTTTCGCAAAACGATAGTTGTTCGTAACCGTCAATGATTGCAAGGTTGTTACCGCGTTTTATTTCCCGCCAGAATGTTTTGTCGAGATGACGCTGGTTATCGTGCAATGTTTGTAACGATACGGAATCAAAATGTTCACGCAGCAACGGCAGTAACGTTTGAATTAGCGTTGACTTGCCCGAGCCGTGCGGTGCGACAATTTGGCAACGTTTACCTAACGTGATGAAACATTCAACTATGCCGCTCGCGGTCACATTTTGCGGGAACAAGTAAGCAACCGCACCCGGCTCGGTGTAACGGGTGGAAAATGGATTTGTTGGCATTGTAACATTACGGGCAAGCAAACTTATTGACTGATTGAGATGGTGAGTGTTTTTTAATTGTGATACTCGTTATACTCTCTCCATATCATATATTTATTAACCAACAGTATATTCGTTTTTACGCTGTTTGTCAATTTCACCATCGCAGACAATTCGGTATAAACGGCGTACGCTGTCCTTGTCCAATATTTTTGAAAGGTAGATAAGGATAGGTAAGGGTAGTTTTTTGTATTCTATCCTTATCTATCATTGACTACCTGTGAAAAAAACTTATTCGTGCTACTGATATGTTTTTTCGATATCGCCACAAGGTTTGATTTGTCTTGTAAGTTCCTCTCAACTTACAAGACAAACCAAACCTCGCGGCGATACCAAAATATACTGAAAACTGGCGAAAATGAAATCAAAACGGAACAGAAAGAAAAAACAAGTACGCGTCAAGTACTTGGTACAAATAGAGTTAGAGACTAAATTGAGACCTATAATGTGGCTGCCTCTGCGCGACAGCAAAATCAACTCGCCATTTCGTACAACACAATAATCAAAAAAAGAATACTGACCGTGAGAGTGACTCATTTATGAGGGGATAAGTGGATGAAAAATGCGGAAAAAATTACTGCGAAGTATTCTATCAGTTGTTCGGCGTTGGACAAAAGTTTTTGGGAAATTGCCTATTGTATTTTTCATAAATTTGTGTCACAATGCGGTCGTTCAAAGAATAGGAAATTTTCTCCATTACGCAATTCCAGTTTTAACATAATTTATTGACGAACGACGATGTCGCAGCAACTTCACCCTTCAAAGAGGAACTCACAATGTCATCACAATGGTACACGAAACGAGGTAATGAAGCAAAACTTGGTCCCTTTTCAGACAAAGAATTAAAGCAGCGGGCAATGTCAGGTGAACTGTTGCCGACCGATTTGATTTGGCGGCAAGGTATGGCAAAACCTGCTCTCGCAGAGAAAGCCCGCGGTCTCTTTCCCGATCCGTCGCCTTTCGATTCTTCACAGACCAATCCCGATTTCGGTGCTATTCTCGCCGAAGCCGCCCAATCGTCTGAAGCCGCTCCTTCAAACTACGCTCCGAACAGAGCCGAACCCAAAGCAGGTGTTATTGGCTGGTTGCAAAACGTACTTCATTTGTATAGTCCCAGTGATCCTCGTGCCACGGCAAATCTGCCGTCATGGGCGGAATCAAAATTAGTGCGATATACAATGTGGGTCTTTTCACTTTTTTTGGTGATCCTTGGTATCAGTCTTTTTTGCTATCAAGTTAGTTTTCACGCAGCAGCGGAAAGGACGACCGGAAAAATCATTCAGATTCTCGAAGAAGAGGGTACCGGTCGAAGAGGCAGAGCAACGCTGGTCTATCGACCAGTAATCGAATCCGAATCAAAATTTGGCGGGCGGCAAACATTCAAATCCGGACTCTCTGTGTCTTCACCGGATACCTATAAGATAGGTGATTCCGTTGACATTCTTTACACGCAGAGCGACGCGCAGATTCCCTCTTTTGTTCCTTGGATGACCGCGCTATGTTGTTTTCTTTTTGGAGCGGCAGTTATGTATGGTCTTGTTTTCATACATCTTGCATTGGCAGCCGAAAAAAAACGGAAGGCAAGAAAAAATTAAACTCGTAAATTGAGGCGGTAGAAATTCTCCTAACCATTCCTCCGCGACCACTTCCGCCTTAACCATCTAATCCCTACCTGAATGTCCACCGCCAGACTGAACATTAGCGGCACAATCAGCATCGTGAATACAGCCGAGCATGCCAAGCCGCCTACTACTACCGCGCCTAGCCCCTTGTACAACTCGCTGCCAGCACCGCCCGAAAATACCAACGGCATCATACCGAAAACGCTTGTTGCCGTTGTCATGAAAATCGGTCTGATACGTGTTCGCACCGCCTCACGTAACGCCTCACGAAATTCCATGCCTGGCGGGTTCTCCATATCGAACACTTCGTCCATCGCTCCCTCTTCCTCGCCGCGCATAAAGTTCAGCGTCTGATGAATAAGCAAAATCGCGTTGTTCACAACCATACCGATAAGAATAACAAACCCAAGCATCGTCAGTGTATCCATTTGTTGCGACGGGGTATAGTAACGCACACACGCCAAACCGCCAAAACCGCCAACAATCGCAAACGGCACGCTAAACATAATAACAAACGGATAAACAAAACTTTCAAACAACGCTGCCATCAACAGGTATGTTATCAGCAGCGACAAGAAAAAGCGGCTCGTTATTAAACTAAAAAACGATTCAAAATTAAATTCTGTCCACTTTCCCATCAACGCCTCGCGGGTTTGCGAAAGTTTATTCGCACTACCAGTCAATTTCGTCCGAATGTCCGGCGACATCCCGCCGTCCGCACGGCACTCATCAACAATTTCCATTATCCGTGCCTGAGCCGTTTCGAGTGCAATGTCAGACGGCGGCATAATGGTCAGCCGAATCGCGCGTTCCTGCTCGACACGCCGGATTTGCTGAGACGAATCTGCCTTAACAAACGAAACAAGTTGTCCGAGCGGAACAATCTCCGCACTGCCCGACGAGTCAATAATCGACATCGGCATTGTTGGTATCTCGTCAGGAACGACCAAAACGCTTGGGTCACGAATAACTGTCAAGTCGATGTTGTCGCCTTCGTAATCGAAATCACCAACAACGATTCCATCAATCATAGCGCGTGCCGCCGCCGCAACCGACGAAACCGTTATACCGAGTTGTTTTGCGCGAACCTGGTCAACGACAAGTTGACGTTCAGGTCCGCTCTTATCAAAATTCTGCGGGTCAGTTCGCACGCCCGCCTTTGAATATTCCGCGATTAACCGTTGTTCAAGATACGATGCAGATTCCTTCAAACGATTCATATCTTGCCCGACAACCTCAATCTGTACAGCGTTCGATCCGCCGCCGCGTCGTCCGAAAATACTCTGCTGTTGCCCCGTACCGCCCGCGCCGGGAATCGAATTGGTAACGTTACTCAACAATACTTCAAGCGGCTGAACAAGCAAGGGGTCTTTACTCGTACAAGTCATAAACACACTCTGCGTGTTCACTACCAAAAAAATATCGTCTATCGGCGGCACTTTTTCCGCAAGTTTACCGTTCCGCATATCACGAACCGGCGCAATTGCCGTTGCTTCTTCAACCGTTTTCGCGTCCCAATACGGTTTCAGTTGTTCCTCGACACGACGCGCGATGAGTGTGTTTTCCTGAAGCGAATAGCCCGGCGGAAGAATGAAACGGGCAAACACTCCGTTCTTATTTCCGTTCGGCAAATAACTAGCGGGCGGCATTATCGCGGCACTAATTACAATCGCGGCGGCAGAGACTACGAGAATGATAGCCGTTCGCAACCAAATCCCGCTGAATGTGCGCATCGTAAGTAGGTAAAGGAAATCCGAAAACTTGTCTGAACATAATTGACAGAGCGGCGCAAGTCCGTAAAGTGATTTGTTAATCTGTGTAAACCGTGAGCGTTTCCGGTGCGGGTCGCTCAACCAACGCGACGCGGCGGCTGTGATAACTGTTACAGAGGTAAGCAGCGAAATCAAAACCGCCGCGCTGATTGCTACCGCAATGTCGTAATAAAGTTGTCCGCTTTCTTCCTGAATCGTTAGAACGGGACCAAAGACAGCAGCCGTCGTCAACGTTGATGCCAATATCCCACCCCAAACTTCCCGCGTACCTTCGTAAGCGGCGCGTAACGGCTTACTGCCGTGCGACAAATGACGGTCAATGTTTTCCAATACAACAATAGAACAATCAATAACCATTCCAACCGCAAATGTCAACCCCGCTAACGATATTACATTCAGCGACCGTCCGAGAACACTCATCACGATAAACGTTCCGAAAATCGAAATCGGTATCGTCACCGCGACAATGATAGTCGGTTTGAAACTACGCAAAAACAGCAGCAAAACAAGCACCGCCAGAATACCGCCGCTATACATATTGTCGATTACAACACTGATTGCGTTTGATATGTACGTCGAGTCGTCGTAAACCATTCGCATCTTGATTTTGTAACGATTATTTTTATATTGCTCAAAAGCACCGCCCGGCTCTTGCAACGTTTTCATTACCTTCTTAACGTCAGTCAAAACCTGTAACACGTTTTCACCAACATCGCGGCGGAAGTGAACCGTCATCACTGGTTGACCTTTCGACAAATCGAAGTTGACACGTTTTTGCAACGACAGATGAACGTTTGCGACATCCTTAACGTAGATTGGCGTATTGCCGACATACTTGATGATAGTGTTACGAATTTTCGCGAGTGAGTCGAACCGTCCGAGAACACGAAAACGAATATTCTGCCGACCGTTCGCCATATCGCCAGCCGACTCGTTCTGGTTGTCCGCGCGCAACGCCTCGCGTAATTCTGAAACAGAAATTCCCATCTGAGCAATAGCAACCGGGTCGAACCGAACTTGAACCTCGTGTTCACGTCCGCCGAAAATATCAACCTGTGCGATACCGCGAACACGTTCAAGCATCGGCTTAACGTAACGGTCAGCGTAGTCGTAGAATTCGGCGGTTTCAAATGCAGGGTCATCGGTCTCGGCGTAAATTAAACCGTAACCAATCGCTTCGTCGGTCTGCGCGCTAGCGGCACGGATAATGGGACGTTCAACATCGTCGGGATAATCAGGAACTTCGTCGAGCCGGTTAGAAGTTTCCTGTACGGCACGTGTGATATTGTAACCGACCATAAACTCCAACTCGATTTGTCCGCGACCGAGCGTAGCGGTAGAAGTCATCTGATACAACCCCTGCAAGGTCTTCAGTTTCTTCTCCTGCTCCATTAAGACAGACTTCTCAACTTCCTCTGGACTACGCCCCGTCCACGTTGTAGAAACAGTAACAATCGGTCTGTCAACATCCGGTGTCATCTGCTTGGGCAAAGTAAGCAAAGCAATAGCCCCAAACAACAAAGTCAACAAAACACAGACAATAATCTTGACAGGATTAGAAATCGAAAATTTAATAATGTCCATCGCAGGTTGGTGAGTTAAGTACGCGGGAAAAATAATAAACCACTATCTTAACGCAAACAACAACCACAATGCAATCCCCCCCACTTGGTAAATGATAGATAGGCGGTAACATAGAAACACAACGCTTCGCGTATGACATATCGAACACGATTGAAAAATGGTAACTGTTGACGGAAAAAGTATGGTATCCTACGTCCTGAAAGAGTAATGCAAACCGACGGCAATGAATGGATGACATTGCCGTCGGCTTCAGCAGACGGAGACGGTGTCGTTTTGTAACACCATTTCAGGGCGAATGAATATCCGCGAACGGTCACAAAATTAGGTTTGCTTGCGACAACACCAACCGGTTTTCACAACAATCAGATTCCGTAATTTCTACATTTCAAAATCATCTGTTGTCTCTGTTTCCGTCGGTTCCTCGTCAATGATAATTTTCGGCGAGTCGGGTGTTGGGAACACTGGAATTTCTAATGAACGTTTTACCGGTACGTCAATTGGCGGTTCTGGTGCGATTTTACTTCCGTCTTCACCAACCGCTTCTGTTTTGTACAACGGCGGCTCTGAGTTTATCAGTTTTTGGTACTCTTGCTCTTTCGCAACTCGCTCCGCGTTTTGCTGGTTCAAGTAATCTTCGTACCAGTTACCTTGATAAAAACGTTCAGCCAGCCGACCCAGCCGTGCCGCAGGTAAAGCACCAGCCCATTGTGCAGCCGGAACCGGTCCCCATTGCGGTTTCGGATAACCGAGCGCACGTTTCCAGAACTGCGGTTCGTTTTCGATAACAGTCGGCATCGGGTCGTAGTAACTGAGATAGTTGACCTGCGGTGTATCCTGTCGTGACGACGGATGACTCGACCAAAAACGTTTCCAAACACCCTGACGACGCGGCAACTGCTCTGGTGCGAACTGATACGCGGGTGCGTAAGGAACGATATGTGTGCGACCGTCACGTGTTGTATGGTAAGCAAGATACGGAATCGGCTGCACCGACTCGACGACAACCGGCACAACAGCCCTCGTTGCCTGCTGTTCCATCTCCGCCGCGACAGGAAATAGTTCTTTCCACTTGTCACCGAAACCGTTCGCGTTATCCTCATTGGTACCAGTGTTTTGTTCTGTGACGACAGACTTCTGACCGTCAGCGTTTATCGACATCATCGGTTGCGGTACCGGTTGAATAACCGGAACGTATTGATGTGCCGGTGCCGGACGTGTTGTCGAAATACCCGGAGCACCGCCGTTACCATACGACGACGGATTAAAAGCGGGTTGTTCCGGAATCTGACAATAAGCACTGCCGCCAAGCAACAGCGTGACAACTAAACTTGAACTAAATAGTTTCGTATTCATAGACCACATTCTCCTAACAGTAAGAGCCAAAACGTAACGCATAAGACATTGTAGCGTTGTACTCGGTTTTCGTCTGAATCCATGGCTTTATTGTATTTTTCCAAAAAATTACGATTATAGATAATCAGCAAAAGTCTGACGGTTGACACAAATTTTATAATTGAGAATAAATGGGAGAGAGACAGAAAATGTAATGTTAAGTCTGTTCGTTACCGCTTACATCACAAATTCCCCATTCTAACATTTTACTTAATACTCATATCCCGCCAAATCTCATTCTATCACATCAAAAAACAATTTCTGGCGTATAATTTAGATGAACGAATTTTGCCCTAGAAAATTTCCCTAAAAATTGTTACATTAAGCCATAAGTTTTTCCTCTCCCTACTCCAATCAAAGGAATAAAATGAAAACCAAAACAATCATCTACGTGACTTTACTGGCGTTGTTAACACAAATCACCGCCTGCAAAACCCCGCACGACCCAAACTCAAAAAGTCCGTTCGCGACAAACGATAAAATAATCCCTGCACCAGCAACAAACTCATATCTAGCCCAACAACCGTACACGCCGCCAGTAATACCAACTCCCTATTCAACAACAAACACAAATCCAACCACAAATCCGCCGCCGGCAGTAACTCCGTACACTCAAACCCAAACAAGTGAAGCGGGTACGATGAACACCGTATCAATAACCCAAGACCCGCAAACAATAATAAGAGGTCAGACCACCCCAATCCCGCTAACAAACCGCCCGACAACGTTACAACAAACAACTCAACAAAACCAACCAACAGGCAATCTATCAACCACCGCAATACAAGTAACGGAAGTAAAATAGAACTGTCATCGTTTGCGGATATTTTAACTACGCCTTGTCAATTACACTCTCATATACATCAGTCAAATGCTTCACTGCAATCCTTACGTCAAATCGTTTCACCGCTGTTTCCGCGTATTCGTTTGCCGCTTTTGTTGTCGGTTCTTCTATGAACTTTATAATTGCGTCAGCGAGCGAATCGGGGTTTTCACTTTCAACAACTATCGACGGCGTATCGCGTACAACTTCCCGTAACCCAATACAATCACTCCCGACTACCGGAACCCCAAGTACAAGCGATTCCATTGGGAGTATTGGACACGCTTCCCACCGCGACGGAATTATGGTTAAATCAACTTGCAAAAGGAGCGGCGTAATGTTTGGAGTTGAGTCTATAAAGCAAACCATATCCGCAACTCTCTGATTCCGTTTCGTTTCGTTTAGCGTTTCATTGAAATAACCGTTCAAGTCTCTTGTTACAACTAACCGAAAACGTTTGCCGTAACCGCGGTCTGCAACTATCGCGAGTGATTTTAACAAAATATCAAAACCTTTTTGCGGCATAAAACGTCCAAAAAAACCGCCGATCACAACGTTGTCTACAATATCAAATTGTTTTCGTAACCAAAATTCCCCATTTTTTTCAAATTTTGTACGTGCATTTTCAATTCGTTCAATATCAATACCATTTTGAATCGCATTCACTTTTACACTTCCTTGTTTCCATACAGGAAAAATTTGTAAGTGATTTTCTTTACAATCCTGCGAAACAGGAACAATAACAGACGCGCGGCGGGTAACAAATGAAATTATCATCTTCTTCAATCGCTTAAACCGACCCGGAATATCGTTTTGCGGAACGATGACATCGTGCAAAGTTATGACGTGCGGAAGTTGCCGAAAGTAATTAGCCGCCGCGGTCTCTGTTCCCGCTTTGAGACCTTGCGAGTGAATCAAGTCAAATCGACGCTCACGAAGCGCACGCCGTATAGAAAAAACTAACTTACCGCCTCGCGGAACATCAACAAACTCCGTCCCTTCCCAATCCGCAACATCTCGTTTGAACGAATCAAAAACATCACCCGCTTCCGAAAGAAACGTAAAACGATAACCGTCAAGATGAAGTTGACGAAAATTGTAAAGCATATAAGTCCGAATCCCGCCAAGCGGATGAGAAACCGGAACAAGCACTCGATAATTCTGTGTCATTGGCAATGCAGAGTAAGAGTAAAAATAAACCCAAAGCACAACAACACATTATAAAACAATCAAAAAATAAATAATACCCCGTTGACTCTACTCCATAGTATTGATCAGAGAATAACTCGTCCAGATTTTTTTCTGTCTGAACACGATTAAAAATTGTTTGTTGATTATGGAACATCAAACGTATCGGGTGACGCTTGTCGTCAAGAAACAATGCGAATCCTTACCCCGTAGGGGCATCCCTTTGAAGGTGCATTTAAGTCGTTTTATACCAATAACTTATGAAAATAATTGCCATTTAAAGATGTTTTGAAACGGAACCGAATTTAACATTTTT
>JAITST010000160.1 GCA_031287585.1 Planctomycetaceae bacterium
GTGCCCGAACCTGCAACGCTTCTTATATTCGGTTGCGGTATTGCAAGTGCCGGTATTATTGCGTTAAAACGGCGTAAGCAGAAATGATGTTAGGGCATTTCTAAAAACCTCAATTTTAACCGCAGGGTTCGCAGAGAAACGCAGAGATTTTATTTTGAAAATCTTTTGTAATGATTTATAATAATAAGTTGCAAAAAAAATACTCCTCCGCGATTCTTTGCATCCTCCGCGTTAAAAAAGAGTTTTTAGAGGTTCCCAACACTTTGTTCAACCCCTTACGGGGTTGGGTTTGGTGGTTGGCTTGCCCCGTGCTAACGCACGGGGTTATCCATATTTAACCCCTTACGGGGTAAAGATTTGCGCTGTTTCTTGACGACAAGCGTCCCCCGATACGTTTTTGATGTTCCATAATCAACATTTTGGGTTACGATTACATCGCGACAAAAACAACAATTTTCAATCGTGTTCAGACAGAAAAAATTTAGACGAGTTATTCTCTGATGGATACTTAACAACCTCGCCCGAACGGTTGGGGTTATATTCCCTTTGGGGTGTCCTAGAATATATGTACGAATCCAAACGCCCCAGTGTGAATTTTTAGCCGTTTCCCTATTGTCAGGTCGTAACTTGCTGTCAGGCGGCGGGTGCCTTGTCGGTTCAGGTAGATGTTTCCGCCGAAACCGAAGTTTAGGTAGTGGACACCGTTATTCACTCCGTAGATTGTCATCGCTTCTTCGTTCGGTGCCGCTACGAAACGTACCTTTGATTCCGGCGTTCCTTTTCCGAATAGTTGCATCGCGTATGAGCCCTGCATCCATAGCGACGAGAAATCATTTTCGTAACGTACTCTCGCTCCCATACGTCCCAACGCTCTACCGTAATTGTTCTGTTCGTAGTCACCCGCGACCAACGCGAATCCTTCTTCGGTGTGTGAGTTTTGTTCCGAAATCATAACGTCCGCAGCGATGAACGGTCTTAACGTCGTGAACTTGCCCAAACTGAATAGCCGTGACCCTTCAGCCGACGCGATTACCGATACACCAGAGAACGATGAAGTCAAACTACTCTGTACATCACTAATCGTAACAGTCCGGCGCGACTCGTAGTTTTGGCAGCCGAAACCGCCGTACACTTTTAACTCAACTTCCGCCGGTAACACGCCAATATAGTACGCACCGACTTGGAAATCATGCGCGGTGACACGGTCGTTATGACTTGTCATAACCGGATTCGAGTAACCAAACGCTAAACCGCCAACGCTTGTCGAACCGAAAAACATATCCGCCCCAAGCACCAAACCCGGACGCTGAATCGTGTAACCATAGGAGTTCGGGTCGCCGCCGCCGGTTATCGCTTCCTGATAAATTGTGTCTATCCAGAAACTCACGTGATTGTTTATTGACCGCCGCCACGCTACGTTTTCCATCTGTAACCTATCCAGCACTGGTCGGGCAAACTCCCACTGCCCCATCATCAACGAGTTAGCCGCAGACGATCCCGCAAGTTCTGTTTGAATATTCTCACGAACACCCGTATCAAGACCGCGAACAGCACTCAAAAACTCACGATAAACCCCGTAGTCCGTACCCTGTCCATTGTCAAAAATACTGTCAAACATCGCACCAACCGCACGCGAGTTCTCGTTACCGGTCGAGAATCTGAATTTTTTGTTAATCAGGTACAACGTTGCGGACGTGTTTGTGTAAGCAATGTCGGTATAAAAATCAGTTGTCAACAATCCGCTCACGCCCGCGAATTGTGTATTGTTCATATTTTTCGCAGCGAAGATTTCGTAACGATATTGAGACGCGGTGAAGTCAGCAAGTGTTTCACCGTCGGCAAAATCAACTTCGACAGTACCACCGGAAACGCTCGCGTCCCTTCTTACTGTAATTTTGTCTGCCAACAAATTTGTATGGCTAACGTCAACATGATAAACTGAACCTTGTTCAAATACCAAATCGTTATTGATGACAGTGCTACCGATTGCGTTGTCACCGTCGCCAGCCGAGAACGAACCGTTTTTGCTAACTCTTACAGAGTTTACATAACCAGCGGCATTGAAGCGAGCCAAACTACCTGCTCCGCCAACGTGAACGCTTGAACCACTGATATTACCCGCCGCAGTCAACGAACCGCTCGCAACGTATGTTTCGCCGGTATATTCCTGACTACTGGCAAAGCGAACAGCGTTGTTACTCACCACAACTCCGCCAAGCCCAACGATTGAACCGTTGAAATTGCCGGAAGTACGAGCGGTATCAACATTCTTGAACCACAAATACGAGTCTTCTGTTTTCAGGTTAATGCTTCCTTGCAACGAAACGTGGTCGCCGGACAACGTTCCTTCTTCAACGATTGAACCACCGGTATAAGTGTTCGCACCAACGAGAACAAGTTCGCCCGCGCCGGTTTTGGTCAACGTTTTACCATTCCAACCTTTTGCGTACTGGACATCTGTTAGATTGTATCTGTCGCTAATCGCGGCATCAAGGACAAACGTTTCGTTTTCGTCTTCAATATGGAATGTACCATGAGCGAGATCGTTCTTTGCGTACCAAGTGAGTCCGACTTGCACGTAAAACTCTTTTTGGTTTGCCGACTTTTCTGTAACGACGGATATAAATTCGCTTTTATCCAAAGACTGACCGGCAACTGTGATTTTTGAAAATTCACCGCTGATGCTATAATCTGCACTAATCAACGTGTATTTCGGATTTGCTTCGAGCGGCAGCGCGGCACCTTCGAGGTCGCCGATGTCTCCGCTGAAACCAGTAATGTTGAGAGTCGCACCGTTGATGTTCGCACTTCCGCGAGTGACTTCAAACCCCGGTAACGCTTGCGCGTCAGGGAACGTGCTAATACCAACGGACAATTTCGAGCCGTTTTTCGCTTCGAGATTACCGTCTGTGATATGAATCGTCGAGTTACCTGTTACACCAAGCGTTGCACCTTTTTCAACAACCGCCGATGTCGCATATACGTGCGTTCCAAAATTTAGAGTTGCACTATTCGTATTGCCTACTAACAGTTCGCCTTCTTTCACCCAGAGTTTACCGGTAACAGGCGGCGGAGTATCGTTATCAGTCAACGTAACCAATCGTATCAACTGTAACGTTCCTTCGCCAGTCTTGACAATGTTGGCATCACCGGAAAGTATCGCATCAATTTTAACTGTGTTATCTTTCACAATGTTGCCCGTTAAGTCGCCGAAAACATTTATAACATCGTTAGACAACAAAATACCGTTACCAGTGATTGTTGTATCATTCAACCTGATAGTCGAATCATCAGTAAAACCGCTGTTAATACTGTCGAGAATCAACGAAGTATTAATCTCAATTGTTCCGTTGTTACTGATAATTTCACCGGCAGCGATTTCACCGTAACCGCCCGCAACCGCACCCGCGTTAATGGTGAAACGATTCGTGTCTGCGTCGCTGGTACCGTAAATTTTGCCGTATTGAGCATTTTGTTCTAATATGAACTTGCCTTCTTCGATAACTGTACCACCGTAATATCCGGCTTCGATGAATGTATCGTCGTAATAATATACGGGCAGAATCCTATCCTTATACTTAACATCGTATCGGCTTCGCAAGTTTACTGTTCCCTCACCAGTTTTACGTATAACGTTGTCCGAATTATAATCACTTGCGATTGTGTCGCCAATCAACATTACCGTTGCTTCACCAGTTTCGGAATCTATCGCGGTATTCAGTTCAAGATTGTTGTACTGATGCAGAAATATCGCGTTGTAATACGAAACAGGATATTGCTTCTCATCATACGGATCAGTCACGATCGCGTATGCGATGTTACCCTGAAAAACGATTGGTTTTGTTGAATCGTCAGAAAGTATCAACGACTGCGTCCAATCAACTTCCGTGAAAATACTTGAACCAGTCAAGTACAATCCGCCGCCTTTACCGTAACCTGCATTGATGTTATTTTTGAGTTTCGCTTGTTCTTCCTCCGTACTCGTGTAAACAAGTACTTTCCCAGCGATATTATTGGTGATTTGTGTTCCCGCTGTTATCTTTATTGCGGCATCTTGTGCCATAAATATTCCGCCGCCGTTAAGTTGTGCAACGTTGCCGCTAACCACAAGCGACGTACTTTTTAAGTCCTTGTAAATCGGTTCATTCAACCAGAAATCGCCAGCGGCGTAAATTGCGCCGCCTTTACCGACTGTTTGATGGTCTGCAATAACGTAACGGCTGTTCTGATTGGAGTTATTGAACCGCAACGCCGTCAAATCAGCCATTTGGAACGCACCTCCGTTTGGCGTGACTGTAACATTCTTCGCCGCACCATAGTATTCAACGTCAATACTTGCAACAATATCACCTATCGTTTGGTTCACAACAAATGAATTAACTCTACCGGTTATCGTTATCGTTTTTCCACTAGCGTCAAAGTCGAGCGTGTTCAGTTGGTCTATCGAATGTAAATACGCATCCGTTGTTTCAAGAACAATGAAACGATTATTGATAGTCAGGTCACGGTCTATACCGTGACCAATATAATTTTTGATTACCTTATCAGTACCAACATAGTACGAATCCGACGAACCAGTCGGTTCACGATGGTCATCTTTACCAATCGACTCACGCACAATGACCAAACCGGCTGTACTATTGTTATATGTATTGAGTGCCTTGTTGTGTCCGAGTTCGAGCGTACCTTTTTCAAGGAATGTTGCACCAGTATATTGATTCGAATTTGTGAGAATGAGCGACCCCTTGCCGCGTTTTTCTATCACGCCTTCGCCGAGTATAATACCGTTATACACGATTGGGTCATTTGTCAACGACAAAATACTCAAAGCGTTCCACCGTACCGGATAACAATCAACCGGCGGAACACCGGAAAAATGTTCGCTGAAATAACGCTGCTCCTCTGTATCAAGCCAAATCCGGCTTGTTATGTCGCCTGACAACCCGCTAACTAACTGATTCGTGTTGTTCAGATTAAATACAGTATCCTTCTCTAAATATACTTGTTCCGTCTTACCAAAAACGTAATCGTACTTTGTCAGGTGTGTTTTGCTTCCAGAATCATAAGGGTCTCCTGCCTGAATCATTCCTTCGAGAACGTATGTAACACCAGTGTAGTCACTGAGATTACTCGACAATTCCAGCGTACCTTTTCCAATCTTGAACAAAGTTCCTTTTTGAAACGTTCCATCTGGATTCTTAATGTTAGTAATTCGTCCCGAAGTGTTTTCTCCAAGTGAAAATATAACATTTTGTCCAATCTCAAACGTGCCGCCGCCGACAATCCCGAACGTCTCCTCACGTGTCGCCGAATTGACTTTTATCCCCTGATAGTAACCATACGAAAGTTGTATTGAATCACCAACTAAAACTTTCGCGTTAGTCTGTATTGTACTCGCGTCAGCACCAACATGCGGCACCAAAATTCTACCGCCTTCAAGCCGCAGAATGTAAGCATCCAATTTTGCGTCATCGCCGATTTCAACAGTTCCCTTCTTCGCAACAACGCCGTCATCACCGCCGGTTATACGGAACGTACCGTTGGTTGTTGTTCCGTAATAAGCCGCCGTCAATTCTTCGGTATCGCTATTGATAGCGTTTCCAACACGCCCTTTTGTAAGTACGTCATCGACTCTCCAAAAACTTTCAATAGACGGAATCCCGCCTGCCGCATTCAAACGGAATGTACCGGCGGAGACTGTCGTATCACCGATGTAATAGTTTCTGCCCCAGAAATTAGTTTGACCGTCGCCGGTTTGACTAATCATCTGGTTATCGTAAATTGTAGTGCTGTTTATCGGGTCATAAAAATTAATAACGCCGGTACCAGTTGGATTGAGAATCAACGAACCTTTGTTAATATAGATTGAGTTGGTTACTGTACCGCTTTCCGATACAACAGCATTTTGCAAGAAACTGATAGCGCCCTCGTGCGTACCGAGACTGACCGTTCCGCTGTCGATGAATATCGCACCGCCGTCTTTTCTACTTGTGTTGCCGTAGAACAACGAACGATTGTTTATGGATACCAAATTATTGTTATCTGTGATACCGCCGTTGGAAACATAAATCGCGCCGCCCTGACCACCGCTGCCAACCGCCTTGTTTGCGAGAAACACCGACGGACTGTTGATTGTAACATCGCCGCCGCGAGCGGCAATCGCACCGCCATGAGTTGCTTCGTTATTGAAGAACCTCACGATACTTTCGACATTACTGCCTTCAAATGAAAAGTTTGAACGTGAATTTGCGTTCGCACCAACTCCCGCGTAAATCGCACCGCCGGAACCAGTAACATTTGGAGATGTTTTATTGGCGAAGAAGTTAGTAACTCCGCTGAAGTTAAACGTTGCACCATTCGTTCCGTAAATCGCACCGCCGTCGACGGCGGTGTTGCCGTCGGACGTAATAAACGACACGTCGCTAATAGCACCAAAGTTGGTAGTTGTGACATTTCTCGTAGTCACTCCCAGATACGTGGTATCATAAACACGTCCAATGTTGAATGTACCGCCAGTGGCGTAAATCGCACCGCCAGAATCTAATGCCTTATTTAGCGTGAATGTTGTATTTGAATTGAACGTTGCGGTAGTGTTTCCCGCGTAAATCGCACCGCCGCTTTTGTCGGCGTTGTTTATCGTGAACGTTGTATTGCCGTTTGTTTCGATGGTAGAATCCAATGCGAACACAGCACCACCGTAGCCGCCTTGTCCGTTTGAACCGCCTGCGAGTTTAACAATCGCACTATTGTTAGTGAAAATAGCGGTCGTATTGAGTGTAAGCGAAGAACCATTACGAATCCGCAACGCACCACCACCGTCAATAGCCAAATTATCAACCGAACCAACTCGTTGCCCTTGTTGAAAATGGAACTTGGTATCGGTGTAATGTCCATCACCGTTAAACACAACGGTTGAACCATCAATGTTTAACAAAGGCGTTGGATTTGATGTACTACCAGTTAGGTAAATATTTTCTAAACGAGTACTATAACCATTATAACTGTACCCGTTTATCAGTGTTACATTTGCGTTTACAAAGTTTACAAGGAGTGCTGCGGGGTCTGTCTGGTCTGCAAAACCGTTGTTGAAAAAAATTGTACCGACAAAAGTGACGTTGGGGTGATCACTGAATATAATTGAATTACCGTTTGCCGCCGCAGTGACGAGTTCGCCATAGTTACCAACTGCCTCAGGCGGTCCGGGCTGAGCGGGTGGTTCGGGCTCTGGTTCGGGTTCAACAACAGGCGGTTCAGGTTCGGGCTCTGGCTCAGGTTCGGGTTCTGGCTCAACAACCGGCGGCTCTGGTTCTGGCGGTTCCTGAGCGCAAAGCACCATGCAGCCAACTGTTATGAAGACCACTGATAAGAGAAGAATCAGTACCAAACGCCGCATCATATTTTTCCTTCAATGGAGGACAAAATAATCCGTGTCGGCAAAGAGAAAACGAAATAGTAATAATCCGCCGCCTCATGCCGCGCAATGTCTATCAAAAAATACACACAAGAATAGTCCAAACAGGCAATCCTTGCATGGTATCGTATTCACGTATCGGTATTTTGACTTTTCCAGTGAATTATTACCGTCAAAAATCTGAAAAAAAATAAATTAGGCGAAGTGGGTAATTGTTATTATCGTGGTGTCATAACAAAAAATTTTGTGGTGTGTAACGCTTACCCTGTTGCTACTTGTAACAATGTAGGTTACTATAATGTGTGTTGTTTTTGTTTATTATCACAACTGCCAACATACTTAAAATTATGAAAGATTATTTTCGTGACATCGGCGAGGGGACTATTCGGCGGATTAGTTGGGTTGACTTGATACCGGTTGTTTTTTTGGCTCGGATACCGCGTTTGGCTTTACGGTTGCCGATATTGCTTGCCGCTTTGACCGCTATTGTTTTGACTTTGCTTATCGACATCGGTTTGTCGCCGGAACTTGATAGCGTTAAATTACTCGATACCAAAACCGCCGCCGTTAGTAATAAGCCCGTTAGCGAACAACTGATTGACTGTGTTGCCAACGTCACCAATAAAATGGACGGCGGTACGGCTGGGCAGGCGGTTTATACGTCGTTCAGACAGTCTTTGTTTGAACCGTGCCGCGAGTTCCTGAAACACGGTTGTTGTTTCTGGTTCGCGGCTTGTGACGTTAGTGATTGCAGTAACAACGGCACTACTACCAACTGTAAGTTGTCAACTTGCGGACATAATTTATTACGGTTCTTCCTGACGCTGGTTATCTGGACTTATTTTGGCGGTATGATTTGCCGTGCGGCGGCTGTGCGGTTGACTGTTCGCGAGAACGAGTCGCCGCGGCGAATACACCGTTATCTTGCTCGTTACGGGATGTCGATTATCTGGGCAATTGTAATTCCGCTTGCCGGTATTGTTTGTTGTTACATTCCGATAATGTTGATTGTCAACGTGCTGTCGATTCCGTTCGATGGTTGGCTGACCGTGATATTCTATCCGTTCGCGTTACTCGCGGGGCTGTTCATCGCGATTCTCGGTGTTGCGTTTTGTGTCGGAATACCGTTGATGTTTGCGGCAACAGCGGTTGACGGCAGCGATGCGTTCGACGCGGTAAGCCGAATGTATTCGTATGTTTACCAACGTCCGCTACATTATATCTTTTACTCTGCGGTCGCGGTATTGCTTACATTGGTTACATACGTTGGTGTAACACTGTTTATTCATACGGCAATCATCGCGGTACATTCCGCGTCAACAATCACGCACCCAACAATCGCCGCTACACCAAGTTTGGTAATAGCGTTTTGGACGGCGTTGTTCCAACTATTGCAAATGGCGTTTTTAGCCGCCTCGTTCTGGGTGTCGGCGGTTGCGATATATTTGTTGCTGCGGAAAAGCGTTGACGACACACCGTTGAGAGAAATTCATAGACTAACGAAAACGAACGAGATACCGGCACCGGTAGTGGATAATAAAATTTAGTAGAGATGTTGCGTTGCTTCCCGCAGTTATTTTTTAACGCGAACGTGTCCGCCAAACAGTGTTCATTGTTTTCATTTACCGTTTGGGTAATCCATCGTACATTTGACAACTATGCGGAAAACGTGTAAAATCATACCGCTCGTATTGTTGTTTCCTTTTTTTGCTACCGGAAGACTACCCAATGACAAAGGCAACTATTACTTTTGACCGCTTGCTTGATTCGCAATGTTTGACTTCAACTGACCCCGCCGACATCTTTACCGATTGGCACGGCGACAAAGAGAATTGGTTGTTCGTCGCGCCTCATGACGATGACATCGTTTGCGGTGCGGGGCTGACGTTTTTGACCGCACTTGCTCTTGGTGTCAAAACTAACGTTGTCATAACGTCTGACGGACAAATGGGGTATTGCCGCAAGGAACATATTAGGCAGATAGCCGACATACGTCACGACGAGGCGCAGCGTTCGTTCGCTATGATGGGTTTACCGCTTGATAATATCACGTTTCTAAATTTTCCCGACTGCAATTTTTCCAGTTATCTCGGTCGTCGTTTCATTGACGACGACACGAATACAAACACAAGTACAAACGTCGAACCGTTCGCAATCGCCAATGCGGTTGGTTTGCAAAATTCTTACACGTGGGTTTTACGTCGAATACGACCAACACGTGTTTTTTTGCCGTCGATAACAGACATCCATCCCGACCACCAAGCGGTAACGAAAGAATTTACGATAAGTATATTCCATGCGTCAGGCGGCATTTGGCCAGAACTCGGCGAGAAAATCGAGACGATTCCGCACCTCTACGAATACGCAACATACAGCGATTTCATTTCGCCACCGACAATAAGAATCCGTACACCGCAAGAATTATTAGAAAAGAAACTGGAAGGAATCCGCGCGTACAAGAGTCAGGAACAAATTGAGTTACTCGTTGACATCCAACGTAAAATCGGAGCGAAAGAATTTATAAGAGAAAAACGTTTTGAAGTGTTCCAACCAAGCAAGTGCGACGAATTATTCGAGGCAAAATCGCTGGTAATACCAAGATGAGAATTGTTAGCGTTCCGTTACAAAATCGTCTGTCAAATGGGATGATGTTGTGGCGTGACCCGCAAATGTGTAAACTTACAATTTCAACTACTAAAAACTAAAACTGCCAGACTCACTACTAATAGATTAACCAACTAAAACAAAATGAAAACTTGGCAAGCGGATTTTTCGATTTTTATTGCAGCAGTCCTCTGGGGACTGTCGTATATTTTCGCTAATGAGGGAATGGTCTTCGCGTCACCTGCGTTGTTCTTGTTGATACGATTTGCCGTCGCGTTGTTGATAACGTTTCTCTTTTTCGGCTTTATGAGTATGCGGACGCTTAAAGCGAAAACGTGGCGGCGCGGGCTTTTTCTCGGCTCGTTATTCGGCGGAGCGTACCTGTTACAAATGTACGCAATCAACTTCACAACAATCCCCAAAGCGTCCTTCATCACCGCGCTCGTCTTGCCGGCGGTACCGTTTGTGTCGTTCTTTCTGCTCAAAAAACCAATAACAATCTGGAATATGATTGGTGTCGCACTCGCAATGCTCGGCATCTACTTTCTCGTTGACCCCGACTTTCGCGAGTTTACAAACATTCAAGCGGGTGACATCATCGCGTTTTGCAGTATCCCGCTCTGGGCGTTATACCTGAACTACATCGATGTCTACACAACCGAAATGGAAGAAGATGCCGACACGTCAAAAATGCTGATGTTACAATTTCTCGGTGCGATACCGGTACTGCTAATAGTCACGGTAGTATTTGAGTCAGGACTAATCCTCGCTCCGCTGCACGAGTCGATGGGCAAAGGATTCGTGTGGAACGTACCGGACTTGTGGAAGTTTTTTGTCTGCATTGGTTACCTGTCGTTACTCGGCTCGTTCGCGCTAACGTTCATCCAAACAGCGGCACAAAAATATACAACGCCGGTAAAGGCAATGATAATTTTCCAGTTTGAGCCAATTATCGCAACAGTAACGTCAGTCTTGTTCTATTATTACTATCTTGGAAACGCGGAATACGAACCTGGTACAAAAATGTTTTTGGGTTGTGTAATTATCCTAACCGCAGTTTTAATATCAGAATTGGGACCGCGGCGGAAAACGGAATAGGATTATACCGAACACGGTTGGGGCGTGTTACGGAATTGTTGTTGCGATTAGTGAACCTACTTAAATTGTAGGTTTTCCATTGCTGTTTCCACAAATTACGCATACTACCAAAATTAGTGGGTTGAATTATGTTTGTTACTTGTAACAATATCGCTTTGTTTTGTCATATTAAATACCTCTAAAATTATTCAATCTGAAATAAACTGACATCTAAAAAATACAATAACTTTGCTAGTAACAACTAAATGAAAGGTTAGGCAATATAAAACAAATAATCAAATTGATGAATGGATAAGCACTTACAGTTTGAGTTTATTATATCACTGTAATTTCTGATACGTCAACAAACGACAAATCAACATCATCCAACAAGTCAAATGCTTCCTGTTTCATCATAATCGTATTCAACTGACCTGCTGTATAAATCGGACTTGCAAACCACAATGTATCAGGGACGTAACGCTGCGGCAAAACTTTCTTTTTACGATACGATGAATACAACTTGTTGCTCGCAATCATTTTCTGCTGGTCACACAACATCATTTGGTTACAAGATTCACAACGACACCAACCGCGTTCCTTATCTATAAAATTGCTGTTCCAGCCGCCGCTTGGTACACTTTCGACATAATAAAACTTGTCCGTACAGTTTGCAAAAAAACGGCTCTCAATTTTCACGGAATAAGATTTTATACTTGACAAACCGGATTTCAAAAACTTGTCGGTAAGACGTTCATTGAAAACAAACGCTTCAAAATTATCTCGCGACCACAAATAACTATTCTCAATCACGTTGTTTTTATTGTTATCATCAAACGCAAGCAAACCTGTAATCCGTTCACGACGAGCGAGAAAAATTTCACGCGATTTGATGTACAGCGGATTTTGCCATACAAACGAAAGAAACAAATCGCCCATGTGAATATGTACGTTGTAACCATTTTTCAATAATGATAGTTCAATTTGGCTCAATGTTTGTACAAGATTTTGACCATGCAAAACGTTATGTTTTGCCAAATATCGAACATCATCTGGACAATCAAACGGCAATAATCGACAACTCGTAATCGCTCTCTCACATGCGTCACACCATCCCAACGGAACGCGAAACGGAATCACAACACAACCATCGCCGCGAGGACAAATTGAATCTAACATGTCAACATCATATTCAGACTCACCAGACAACACATGTGTAATCCAATTTTTAACATCGCCTGAAACACCAAACTCAGGGATGTCCCGAATATCATCAAGCCAAACATCGTCATAATTAAAATGCAGTTTATAAACTATTGGTTTCATTGCTAATTAATTTGTAACGATTTATCGCGTTAGGAATTTAACAAACCAAGGCCATTTCACACTATTCGAACCGGGTCTCACATCATTTGGATTCCAATTAGGTGACGATGGATCTGTATTAATTTCATTTATAAGTCTTTCAGTTGCCCTTGTTCTTTGTTTCGGTACATCTGAAACACTGTCGTAAAAATCTTTTATGCCAGTTTGTTCTGCCGCCAACTTAATCATATCCTTCGCAGGCCACACCAATTCATTAGCAGCATCTTCCGAATCTACGACAATACCTCCATTACAAACATTATACGCAAATGATAACACTACTATAACTTTTGCACCTTTCCCAACAATTTTGACTAGAACTTTACCGGTTGACTTGCCATTTTTTACTTTGATTAACGCGTCACCGATTTGTTTTATCTGATCCTGCCACTGTGAATATGACATGAGGGCTTGTTTACCATTTTCAGTAGTTGGTAATTTCCGAAATTGGCATTGCCGGTCGCAAGTTCTTTCCTGTACAATGGTTGAGTTACAACCAACAACCGTTTTTCAGGAGAAAGAAATATGTGTCCGACACGAAATAATTATCAGC